>NZ_NIQC01000043.1 GCF_002216005.1 Natranaerobius trueperi | reverse complement strand
TTTCAATTAAGCAGCAGAAGTTTTTAGGATTGTCATCGTGCTTTAGAAGTTTAGTTTCTAAAGTTTCAAATCCATCTTTGGAATGTTGGATAGTGAAGTTATCTAGTTCTTTACCATCGCCACTCATAACCAGGATATCATGTTTTGTATCAGCCCAATCAATTCCAACAAAATACATCTTAAGACCTCCTTAAGGTGATGGTATTTAGTAGCAGAGGTAAGCCTTGTCTAGCATCAGTGCTCGAGGCACAACTTCTCTATAGTCCGTAACTGCTACTTATGGTATCCGGGGAAGACATTTCTTAGTTAAGCAGTCTCACTGACTAGGAGGGTGTGGTCTTTCCCCGGATGGCCACCTTTACTTTATTATTACGTGATCCAAGAGGGGCTTTCCTGCCCTTCTATAAATAACTATAACAGACAAGGGGGTTGGCGCGACTTTTGCTACTTACTATCTATAATCCCAAATGCAAAAGTCGTGATCAAAAGGCAATGTCCCGAAGGGTACGACCGCAGGGAGTAACGCAAACAATCGTGTTAGGCGATGTATTTGGGCACAGCCGAAGCCATGGACGGCGAAGGCTGTAGTTTTGTCTAAATTACTTTATAGTTAATTCGAATTTCATATCTTCAGGTATATTGCCAGTATATTTTATATCCTCAATAAACTCTAACACCAATACAACATGATTAGCATCGAATCCATCTTCATATTCGGTATAATGCACTTGTTTGATTTTAGGGTGTTTCTCTAAATCAGAAACATCAAAATTATCTGACCCATAAGTATCCCCTAGCTCTATTGTCATCACATTATCATTATTATACTTCTCTCTTACTTCAGAATAACTTCCTAATTTTATGCTTGGAGTTATTAAACCTCCAGCTAATACTGACTCTTCAGTTTCTAAAAAACTAAAAGTTAAAGTATCATTAGAAACATCTACTTCTCCAAGTTCCAACCCATTCGTTCCACTCCCTATATTAATATGATCGCCATGTAAGCTTAAATAATAATCTTTCGTCTCTACATTTCCTGTTTCAAGATTAACTTCAACTAGCTTTGGAAAATAAAGGTTTTGGGAACCATTATGCTTTCTTATCTTTATTTTTAATATATCATTGTCTAGCTCTAATATATTTGCAGTATAAGGGTGTCCATCTTTAATTAATCTTTTCATTTCTCTTTCTTTAATATCAACAAGAAAAAGTGGACCTTGATCTGCATAATGAGCTTCTTTTAACTGTAGTTCTACTAGCATAAAGTTATTTTCTAGCTCTTGTATTGAAACCCTTTGATACTCTTCTAATTCAACTTCTTCTGAAAGTATTTTATAAGTTATTTCTAAATATTCATCATTAACTTTAATTTTATCATTTGTATTTTCTGGTTCAGCTTTATTTTCATTGTTTTCCATAACTACTTCTCCACAACCTATAATCAGAAATGCTAGTATAAAAGTTATTAAAATAGATAATAAAGTCTTTTTAAGTTTCAAGTAAATCTCCCCCTATATCATAAAAACAGAAAATTTATTCCTTCTACTGCCCGCAGGACGCGGGCAGGCCAATTGTTTTCCAAATATTTCGCCTAACGTCCCCGTTGTTTGCGACGTGCCCGGGCCGACCTCAGTCGGCCTGGCGCGGAGGTTGCCCCTCCATCAATTCTAATCACAAAATGCAACCTCCGTGACAGAGGGCATGTCCCGACAGGGCGCGACCGAAGGGAGTTGCGTAAACAATCGTGTTATGCGCCGTTTTTGGAATATACATAAATATATTTTATTTCTCTTCCAAGAAAGGTCAGTTCTTTGGTAAACCTAATACATCAATAACACTTAACCCAGGAATTTTTTCTATAACATCTTTATTGGCTTTATACTGAAAAAAAGAAAATTGATTTGTACAAATTAGGTTTTTAGCCCAAGGGTTATGAAATAAATCAAGTGAAGCATTGGCTAAATTATTACTTGTGACTGTTGATACAATCACACCACTTACTCTTGTATATTGTGGACCATCAGGTCCATGAAACAAACCATCACCAGCTCTATTTATACCTTGTATACCGTCAGTGGTGACATGATATTTTACGGTCCCAAATAATGCTTCCATTATTTCAAATAAATCAGTACCAAAATCACCTAATGAATTAACTGCTATAATATACGGTAAGTTTGGATTTCCATATCTTTTTGCTTTCTTTACTAATGAGTTATAAAGCGGTGATTTTGTTTTGTCCCATTCACCTTCAATAGGATAAATACCAATTGGTCTCCCTTCTTTCCCTCTTGCTTGTTCGGATTTTGGGAAAGGTTGTACTTCTACTAAAACACCAGCTTCATCTTTATATTTCCAAGTGGGCAATTCATCAATGCTATTCCCCATTAACTTGTTTTCTAATTCAACTATATTGATTTCTTTTAACTTATTTTCTAAAAAATTTCTTACTTTACGCCCAGAAGGCTGAACTCCTTTAGGTATGAATACTTTTACTAATCGCAAATAACAGTTGGGTGACTCAATTTTATTGATTTCATCATAAAAAACTTGTTTAACTTTCTCTTGTTTTTCTTCCTCATTTGATAAATCAGTATTAACTGTTGCTTCTAAAAGAAATTGGATTTTATCATTCTCAACTAAAAAATCCGGACGTCGAGTCGTACCATTAATTTCAGGATGAAAAGTTAGACTAAACCCTAATCTAGAAAAGAACTCATGGAGGAATAGTTCAAAAAAAGCTGAATGATATTCCGTCGTAAATCTACGTTTCATTTTTTCTTTTTCTTCTTCTGGAAGATTAGAAAACCATTTATTAAGTTCACACCTTATGTTTTCAGCATACTTACGCGCAGATCTATCTAAATAATTATAAGTATCTTCAGAGTGAGCGGCAGGGCCTAAATATTCTCTTATTTTGTTTTCAAATAAATCCAATTACACCCCTCCCTTTATTTGAAATGGCGCATAACGTTCCCGTTGTTTGCGACGTTGCCGACCCCGACATAACAAACCAAAACAAATTACCAAGGGGATTGGCGCGACTTTTGCTACCATACTAACCCAACCCCTAAACTGCAAAAGTCGTGACAAAAGGCAATGTCCCGTAGGGTTGCGACCGTAGGGAGCTAACGCAAACAATCGTGTTATGTGAAGTTGGCCTAAAAAGGAATTCCATCCTCATCTATTTCCTGATATTTTGATTCATCTTCACTTTCGGAATATTCTTTGTTATTATTCTCTTGGAAAAATTGTATCTCATCCTCTATTTCTGTTTGGTTATTATGTTCTTCCCACGTTATACCGAATGGTACACCGCCTGATGTATACCCCGCTATAAAAAAGAAAGATCCGTCTTGCCAAGGATCCAATTGTGCTTCTATCTTTTCCTTTTCTTCTTTTTTCTGCTTTTCAATTTTTCTTTGATTTATTATTTTCTGCTTATAATCCGGGAAATAATAACCTAACATTTCTAATTCATTTAAAGCACACATAATGTCAACACCGTACCATTTTTTATAACTTTTCACTATATTCTTACCGTTAAAACAATATACCCAGTTCTCTGCATCTTCTAACCTCTGTTTTCTTTTTAATCTTTTACGCTTAGGTAAGCCCATGCTATTCCTCCTGGTCTAAATACTTCTCAATTAATTCTTTCGCTCTTTTTTCACCTTCTTCTGTAAAATACACTGACTTAGCTCTTTTACTACCAAATATTAACTCATCTTCATTTAATTTATCTAAAATATGGAAAGGGTAGCCTTTCCAACTCCTTAACGTATTCTCTATTATTTCATCTTTTTCTTCCCAAGAAGTTAAGTATAGTAGTAGTAGTGTAAGTTCCTCAATTTGCTTTTCTCTACCCATATTAATCTGCCTCCTTGTATTGTTAATGATATTTAGTAAAACATAAAATGCATTCAAGCCCAATTTCAAGCCCAATTTCACATAACGTGTCCGTTGTTTGCGACGTTGACGGCCCGATCGCTTTAACCAACATAAAAAAGCAAAGGGATTGGCACGACTTTTTGCTACCTTTTTACCCTAACCATAAATGCAAAAGTCGTGACAATAGTCAATGTCCCGCAAGGGCTAGCGACCGAAGGGAGCTGCGCAAACAATCGTGTTATCGGATGTCGGACGGTTCAATGATCTTGCTAATCAGGGATAATCTATAAATTCTGTAAAATCAAAAATTATATATGTGCTGCCTTCTACTTCTTTAGGATATACTTCTATTCTTACTGTTTCACCTTGTATCTCTTTTTTGAAAAATTTTTTTGCTCCCATTTCGTTATACATTTCCCAACCTTCTTCTTTCATCTCTTGGTGTAACCCCGGTTCCACGTTTCCCCTAATCATAGATTCAAATTCAAGTTTATTATTGTGTATTACTGGATCAAACGGTTTAGGAATATAGTTGTCAATAACATAGTCTATAGTCAGATCATTATTTTGCTTTTCTCGTTCATCTTCTTCAACAGTACATCCAAACATTAAAAAAACTATGATAAAAGCTGCCAATATTAGAATTATTAACATCTTTTTATTAATCATATTAAACCCCCAGGCTACTAACTCTATAAAAAACACAATTAAGTCCGATTTCCGATAACTTGTTTTTCCACGAACTTCGTTTAATATATTAAAAAGAGGGGATTTAAGAAGTTCGTGAATATTGCTTATACCCCTCTTTTCATAGATATTCTAAATAATTATTACAATTCCCCCCTTAAGAGTAAAATTTAGTCAAAAAGGTTATCTAGTGGACTATTTATTTTTGTTAACTCTTTTTTAGTTACATGAGTATATACTTGTGTTGTTTTAGTACTTTTATGACCTAGTAATTCTTGTATATATCTTATATCAGTACCCGCTTCTAATAAATGAGTTGCGAAAGAATGTCTAAGTGAATGAATCGATACTTCCTTAGTTATACCTGCTTTTTTTCTGGTTTTTGAAAACTCTTTTTGAACTGATCTCACGGTTAAATGTGAATTTTTACTTTGTCCTGGAAATAACCACTGGGATGTATGTTGTATTTTCATATATTTTTCTAATGTATTTAGTGCAGTAGCTGATAATAGTGTGTATCTATCTTTTAATCCCTTACCTGTTCGAATACAAATTAGTTTTCTGTCTTTATCAATATCAGAAAGTTTTAGTTTAACTACTTCTCCTACCCGTAAACCTCCTGAGTAAGTTAACATGAATATTGTTTTATATTTTAGGTTATCTACTGCTTGAAATAATTTAACAATTTCTTGTGTACTTAAAACTTTTGGTAGTTTATTTTCTTTTTTAGGACGTTTAATATCTAATTGTAGTTTTTTATCTTGGTTAATTGTTTCCTTATAAAAAAAATTTATAGCGCTAATTGCTTGGTTAACATATGAGTGGGAACAATCATCATCAAGTAAGGTTATAATATATGTTTTTAGGTTTTCATGTGTTAATTCATTGATTAAACCTTTTGAGTTACTTTTTATTATTAAAGGGTCTTTTTCTACTAATTCATAGGGAATAAGTTGAGAAATGTAGGTCAAGTAACGGTATATATGTCCTAAATATGATTTTCTAGTAGTGTTTTGATAACCTTTAAGCTTTAATTCAGTTATTATATTAGTAATTAGATCTGATTCCATAGCTTTTTTATTATCAATAAATAAGGTGTCTATTTTTTCTGACGTTTTTTGGAATGTTTTGGTTACGGAAAAAGGGAAATCGATTATAATTTTTTCATTTTTAAATAATTCTAGGAGGTTATTTCGAGCAGATAATGGAACAGTCCAGTACTTTCTATCAGGTTCATATTTTCTACCTGGTATAGTACGTATTAGTTGTACTAATTTAGAAGAATAATTAAACTTAACAATAATCTTATCTTTATCTTGTTCTAAATAAATGGTCATTTCTTCACCCTTTTCTTTTTATTTTTAGTATTCTTCTTTTTTAGTAAAACTCCTGTAATAAAAAAAGTACCAGAAAACTGGTACTTAAGTTAGAACATAGATTGTTCCTATATTTAGTAGTAGTAATAATGGAACACCTATAGTGAATTTAATATGTTTTGTTTTATGTCGAAAAAACTTCATACCAATATAAATTCCAAAAGATCCACCTATAGTAGCAGTAAGCATTAGATGAAACTCTGAAATTCTATCTTTATTTTGTTTAGCAAAATACTTATCTAAACCCATAATAATAAATGAGTAAAGATTAATTATTAATAGGCCTGTCCATAACAAGAACCCCATCTCCCTTTATAAATTAAAATGTTGTAGGTGAACTTACTTTAGAAAAACTTTTCAAGCGTTGTAATACTTCATTTCCTGCATATAAAATAGTATCCACGTTTGGGTCATGCTTATTTAATTCGATATCTAATCTTGCTACATTTTCTAAAAAATCTTCATTTAGGTAGTGAGTTGCTTCTGGATACTCTTCTTGCAGTTCAATATTAACATAAATATCATCAGCTAAACTGTCTATGTTTACATTATTGAGATCTTCTGAAATATCTTCTTCTACTTCAACTATATTATCTAGTAAAAAATCAACTACATAATGTAGTTTGTCAGAAGTATCTGTATCTAAAAACTGTGTCCCTTCTGTTTCTAGTTGAATCAGTGCATTTTCAAGATGTTCTTCGGTTTCTTTTAATTGTAGTAACATATAATTTCACCTCGTGTAATAATGTTTATAAATAGTATGTACTAATTAAACAATATTATTTATCGAGAATAAAGCTTTTAATTAATGCAAAGTATTCTCTTATGGTATATTGTAAAAATACTTCACGAGGTGTTTTTGCTGGGTTTTGAAGGGTTTTAAATCCCTGTCTATTAGCTAACATTTGGGCTCTTAGCATATGAAATTCACTTGTCGTTAACATTAATGTAATATTTTCTAGATTCTCTTCCTTTTCTTTTAAAATGTCTTTTGTATACAATAGGTTTTCAAAAGTATTTCTAGAGTTTTCTTCTTTTATAATTCTATTTTTAGCTATTTCATTAGAAGTTAAATAATCTTTCATAACTTTAGCTTCAGTATATTCTTCCTCTTCTCCTAATCCTCCAGTCACTATTACTTTTGCTTCTGGGTGTTTATTTAAGTATTCAATCCCCTTAATAAGGCGATTTTCTAAGGTTGGTGAGGGGTTATCATCCCAAACTGCTGCTCCGTGTATTATTAAATAATCTGTTTCAATATTTGAATGATCTTCGAGGGTTAGAAATATCAAACTTTGTATAATTACAAATGATAGTATAAACATAACTAGGAATAAAAAAGTTATTTTTATCATTTTATCTTTATTATATTGTATGTTTATCATAACTTTCCCCCTAAAAAGCTTAGTCTAAAAACCGTTAGTAAAGATTTCCTTGATAAGTTAGGTACCTCCAAAATTTTTCAAAAGGACCATAATGAAAATTAGATAACCAAATTTTACTTACTATCATCTGAATTATAAAAAAGATAAAAGTAAAGATAGTGCCTGTAGTAATTGTCATATTATCTAGATATCCTAGCCCATACCCATAAAAAACGAAAGCACAAACAATGCATTGTATAAGATAGTTTGTTAAAGCCATCCGACCAACATATGAAAAATAATTAAAGAGCCTTTTAAAATAACCTTTCGTATGAAGTATTAAAAAAGATACTATATAAAATACTGAAAGAAATATTGATGATAATTCACTAAAGATAGCTTCAATAATACAGCTAATAAAGATGAACTTATGATTAACTCAAATGATGAAATTGTCATAATTATCGTAGATAATATACCAATTAAACCTGTGATCTTCCATATTTTTTTAATCAAATTATAATTTTCTTTTACATTTTGAAATAATTTATTCTTAGCTAAGTAGAGACCTATTAAAAAAAACGCTAATATTTTAGGAATCCATATAATTAAGTTTAAAAATATAGTTGGTAGTTCATTAGTAACACGAAAGCTAACTAGTGAAATATAAGATCCCTCTGTATAGACTATTTGAGCCTTCTCTACTAATTCAGGAGAAAAAGGTTCATTTGTTTTAGAAGCTAGTTCAGTTAAAAAACTAAATGTTGTTGTAAGTACAATAAAAATAATCAATAAAAACACAATCCATTTAAATAAAGTTTTAGCATCTTTGTTTAAAAAAGGTAGTAAAAGAAATCCTCCTAACTCGTAAACATGTAGAATATCTCCATACCAGACTAATGTTAGGTTTATTAATCCAAATAGAAATAAATACAAACTCCTTCTTTTAAATAATGTTGTTCCTGATGTCTTTTTTTGGTGTGCTCTTTCCATAAATATAAAAAAGCCTACACCAAATAATAAAGAAAAGATGGGATAAAATTTACCTTCTGCATGTATTCTTATAAGAAATGCTAGTATCTGGTCTATAAGATTAGGATAAGATGGTGGAAATGCTAAAAATGATATCGGATCTGTTTGTGCAAAAATAATATTATTAAATGCAACTACATTTACTAATAACACACCTAGTAAAGAAAAACCTCTAATAGAATCAATAACTTTTATCCTGTCAATGTCTTTAGTAGGTTTAACCAAGTTATCCTCTCCTCTTAGAAAAACACCTTTTGAAAACTAAAAGGTGTTTTTAGCAATTATTAATTTTAAAATATCTAATTTAAGGTTTTTCTCTAATTCTAATTGAAATCCAACTTTTTGTAAGTTAGATACAGTCTTTCGGTTAATATTTGCTCCCCATAAGGTTACTGGTACAGGGTTGATTATATCCATTAATGTACCTATTAGTGGTTTTTTACTTCGTACATGTTCTAGTAAGATTAATCTTCCCTCTGGTTTTAATACTCTTTTAATTTCTGTTAACCCTTTTATAGGATCAGGAACAGAACAAAAAACACATGTAGAAAAAACACAGTCAAATTCATTGTCGTTAAAATCCATTTCTTGTACATCCATTTCGTAAAGCTGTACTGATTTATGTAGTTTTTCTGCTTTTTCTTTAGCTTTTGTTAGCATATTTTCACTAAAATCTATTGCGGATATCTCTTCAATTGATGAAAACTTATCAGGATAGTACTCTATGTTTCGACCTGTTCCTACTCCTACTTCTAAGACTTTACCATATAGTTGATCTATTACGGTTTTTCGATGTTTTTGAAATGCCATTAATTCCATAGGTGAATCAAACAGATCATAAACTTGTGCTATTCTATCATATCGTCTTTTGATAACTGGAGT
Organism: Natranaerobius trueperi; assembly: GCF_002216005.1. Taxonomy (NCBI): domain Bacteria; kingdom Bacillati; phylum Bacillota; class Clostridia; order Natranaerobiales; family Natranaerobiaceae; genus Natranaerobius; species Natranaerobius trueperi. The sequence continues at coordinate 4,037 of NZ_NIQC01000043.1, read as the reverse complement.
TTTGTCATCTGACATTTAAAAACCCCGTAACGCTTTATGATAGGTCATTATACATTTATCCATCACCATTGGAATATTGTGTTCAGCTGCTAACTCCCAACTATCTTCATCTTTTATACCTTGTTGCAACCAAATCCCAACTATGTTTAAAGTAATCGCTTCTTTAACAATAGGTTGTACTTCTTCTGATGGCCTAAATATATTTACAAGATCAATTTCATAATCTCTCGGTATATCAGATAAAGAAGGGTAGCATTTTTTATTTAAAACTTCACTGTAATTTGGATTAACTGGAATTATATCATAGCCTTGTGAATCAAGATAGTTAGCTATGATATTACTTATTTTCTCTTCTTTTTTTGATAGACCTACTATGGCAATTTTTTTAGACTCTTTTAATAATCTTTCTTCTAACGCACTCATAATGAGCCTCCTTACAGATCTTATATTTTTTAGTATATCATAAATTATCAGAATTGGATTGGGTATAATATTAAGGCAATATTATTATTTTCCTGAATTATATGATAAAATCCAATTAAGTTAATTTAAGGAGGGGACTCTTATGTATGATCCTAGAATAAATAAACTTGCTAATGTTATTGTTAACTATTCATTAGATATTAAACCAGGTGAGCATTTATTAATTAGAAGCAATCCACTTGCAGAACCCCTTATAAAAGCTGTATACAAAGAGGCTATTAAAAAAAGGGCATATGTAACTCCTATGATAAATTTAGAAGGATTAGATGAAATCTTTTTTAAGCATGCTAGTAAAGAGCAATTAGAATATGTTAGTCCATTAAATGAATATTTAATAGACAACTTTGATGCTTTTTTAAGTATTGGTGCTGAGTACAATACGAAAAATTTATCAGGGGTAGATTCTGAAAAAATTGCAACCCTTAGAAGAGCAAGATCTCACTTAGATACAAAATTTATGGAAAAAGCAGCGAAGGGTGAGCTTAAATGGTGTTATACTGAGTTTCCTACACATGCAAGTGCTCAAGAAGCTAATATGTCTTTAGAAGAATACCAAGATTTTGTTTTTGAAGCTGGTTTATTAGATAAAGAGGATCCTATTAGTCACTGGAAAGAGATTGATAAAAAACAAAAGAAAATAATTGATTATTTAGAAACTAAATCAAAATTACAAATAATTTCAAAAGATACAGACTTAACTATGAATATTTCTGGGCGTAAATGGATTAACTGTTCAGGAAAGGAAAACTTCCCTGATGGTGAGATTTTTACAGCACCAATTGAAGATAGTGTTCAAGGACATATTAGATTTAATTTTCCTGGTATTTATGCGGGAAAGGAGATCGAAGACATTCGATTACAGTTTGAAAATGGTAAAGTTATATCATATGAAGCAAGTAAAGGCGAGGATCTCTTAAAGGCTTTATTAGATACTGATGAAGGTGCTCGTTATGTGGGAGAAGTAGCTATTGGTACCAACTACGGTATCACAAACTTCACAAGAAACATGTTATTTGATGAAAAAATAGGTGGTACTGTTCATTTAGCTGTAGGTAGTACATATCCGGAAAGTGGAGGAAAGAATGAATCTGGTATCCACTGGGATATGTTATGTGATATGAAATCTGAGGGTGAAATTTATGCAGATGGGGAACTAATTTTCAAAAATGGAGAGTTTACTATCAATTTATAGGGGTGATAGGTTGAATAACTCTATCTATATAGAAAAAAATGTAGGGCACATTGATCGAATTATCCGTTCTATTCTCGGACTATTACTAATCATTGCTCCAGTTATAATAGATATACCTGTATGGGTGGCTGTTATTTTAGCTGGTATTGGTGGAGCAAACATAATTGAAGGAATTATTGGTTTTTGAGTTATATATAGGTTATTAGGGTGGTCTACTCTAAAAACAAAAGCATAAAGTACACCTTATTAATAAAAGGATTGAGTTCAATCACGGAACTCAATCCTTTTATTAATCACTTATAGACTGCTCTTTTCCCACCGATAAGTTTTGGTCGTGTTCGTGCCATTGTAAGATGTGCTTTACCAATTGTTTTAATAGAAGAACGAACTGGTACGGCGACTGGTTTTAAATGCATACCAATTAGAGTATCGCCTATATCTATACCACCGTGAGCTTTGATACTTTCCACTACAATTGGATCTTCTAATGCTTTATATGCTAAACCAGAAAGACTTCCACCAGCTTCTGGTACTGGTATAACACTTACTTGTTCTAAATTATATTTTTCTGCACAAGACCTTTCTACTACTAGTGCTCTATTTAAGTGTTCACAACATTGAAAAGCTAAATATATATCTTGATTTATTGTGTTAACTAATCCCTTAAAAATTGCCTCTGCTACTTCATGGCTAGATGATGAACCTATTTTTTTACCTATTACTTCACTTGTACTACAACCAACAACTAAAATATCACCATTTTTTAGATTAGCTTCTTTAAGCAACTCTTTCGTTGCTTCTATTGTATCTTGAGTTATTTGGTTCACTGTAACAACTCCTTTCATTACTCTATATTAGTATTATATCAATTGGTACTCTTTTCTAAAACTATTTATTAACTCGAATTACAGCAATTAATGAATGTCCTAGACCAAGTCCTTTTTGCATATTTATTTCGATATTTCTTAAAGAAAAACCTAATTGTTTTTCAATTAAGTTAGCTCTAACATCTCCATAGAGTAAATTACTCATCTCTACTGTTTTTCTTATTACATTGTATGCCCTTTTTAAACAGTCGTAACTTGTTTTAGGAGGATTTGGAAGACCCTTTTCAGGATTATCTATATCAAGCAACTGTACAGTATAGCGTACTAATGAATTCCAACAATCTGCAACTTCTTTAAGTTTTTTGTTCTGCCACTCAAACCCTGGTCTTGGTTCATAATCAAATAATAAATTCGGAAGATACGTTCTATGACCAGGTTCATGAAGTGAGTTTACCATAGATCTAATAGGTTGGGGGTTATTATTATAACAACCAGTTTCTATATGCCGTCCGATGATCATAGATCTATCTAAAAAACCAACAATTTCAAGGTTTTTATTTGATTTTTCTGATGCGTTTTGTACTATTTTTTCTACTTCTTGTGGACTCATCATTCTAAGTGGAAAGGTAGATACTTCTTTTGCTCTGTCAGAATAAAAGTTCAGTTTATAATCTAAAAAGTTCTTTTGTTCTGGGTTCGAGGTCCAGTGGTTTTGCCACTCATATGAATAGCGCCCTATCCAGTCTGCCACTAGAATACTTCCATTTTCGCCGTGTTTAGCAATATCAGAAAATAACTTTTCTAATTCTTCATTATTACAATGTGACAAGGTAGCATAAGCAGTAAAGTACAAATCATACGACTGTTCACTTTGATCTACTGGTAAGCCTTCAGAAAAGTCACCACTAAAAAACTCTACATTTACTTTATCTTCAAACCTTTTATTTGCTTCTAATAATAGTTCTTGATTTAAATCTACTCCATTATAGTATTCTAATACTTTATTTGGAATCAATGTCTCTTCAGATTTATCTAGAGATATACCTGTTAAAAAATCATAACCCTCACCCGCTCCACATCCTAACTCTTTTATTCTAATTCCTTTATTTGCTTCTTGTCTTTGTGTTATTAACTTGTCTAAATAAGGTTTTATAAAATAACCTGTCAAAGGATCTTCCCAAAAGGTTCTAACATTATCATACTTTCCACGAAGCTTACCAACGTGGTTATTTCCACCATAATACTGTATAGCTTCTTTATATGCCTTATCTGCTCTCATATATGTTCCCTCCTAAAACAAATTATTTAAACTTTACAATTATATATATGGTTAGGAGGTAAAAAAATGATTTTTTGTTAACCAGAATTACAGTTGTAAAAAAATTATATTAGTTGTATATGTTTATAAAATCGAGTAGGAGGTAGATAATTAATTTATCTACCGACCTCTCACACCACCAAGCATACCGTCCGGTACTTGGCGGTTCAATGATTTAAGTGCAGTACCTCGTATCGTTTGGATATGTCATCATATC
>NZ_NIQC01000042.1 GCF_002216005.1 Natranaerobius trueperi | reverse complement strand
AGTTTACCTTGTTTCATCATTTCTCTTACTTGCTTTTTGTCTATTAAATTCATAACGGTGCAAACCTCCCATTCTATTTTTATTATACATCATTTCGGAAGGTTTACACCGTTTATTTTACACTCTCTTTTTGAATTAAATTCTTTCTTTACATAGATAGCAATATGTCTAAACTTTACCTTAAAAATTTTCTAACATTAAATTTGTTTTTATTCAATATATTTAAATATAAGACTTACCAGTCGATCTAATCTTTAAAGAGAGGTGTCCCTAAGTGCTTCAAAAAGCTTTACTGCCGATAACTTTACAGGAAAGCAAGACTGATATACTCTTTTATGTAACACTTATCTCTAAATTAGGTACAAAAAGAGTTCATATGTGTCATGTGGTTGATTCAGGATTTGCTAATTATAAACAGTTATCTAATAGAATACAAGTTTTTGAACAGTGGATAAATGAAAACTTTTTTAATTTAGAAATTACATCAGAAATTACTTCTGGACATACAGCAAGCAAGTTACTATCTAGTGCCAAAAATAGTCGTGTTAACTACATTTATCTTCCTGCAAGCAAACGGCACCGCTTAGGGAAAATATTATTAGGTAGTACGGCAGCTGATATAGTTCGGTTAACTGACTTACCAGTTTTTGTACACAAAAATAGACCTTCATTAAAAGAAGATGAAAATAAAAAGCTGTTCAACGAATTAATAATAGCAATTGATTTTTCGCCTAATACTGAGAGAGTTTGTTCACCTTTATATGAAATAAGTAATTTAACTAATAAAATAAAGTACTTACACATAGGAAAGAGAGCTGGCGATCCATTTAGTGAATCAAAAAGAAGGGAACACGTGAAAGAAAAGCTTGAAGAAATTAAGGAACAACATAATTGTGGAAGAGATATTATTACTAAAGATAAGGTAGGTACACCATCTAAGGAAATACTCGATGAATCTAAAAATAATAATACAGATTTAATTATACTTGGCAAGTTAAATATAAAAAAACCTAGTGAAATATTACTAGGCTCTACAGCGCAACAAGTCCTTAAAAAATCTCAGGCTTCTATATTACTTGTTCCGTAAAGAGGTGAGTCAAATGTTTAAAGCGATAGCTACTAAAAAAGAAACTTTTAAAAAACAGATAGTGTTTTTCGTATCTCTTTTTATAACACTAATAATTCTAGCTATTGGAATAATAGATCAAGAACTAATGACCAAATATGTATCTTGGGCATATAATGGTATATTAAATAATTTCGGTTGGATTTATATGTTATCAGCTATCTTTTTTTTAGTCTTTGCAATCGGACTCTCATTTAGTCGATTTGGAAATATAAAACTTGGAAAAGATCATGAAAAACCTCAATATAGCTACTTTGGATGGTTCAGTATGTTATTTGCAGCAGGTATGGGTATTGGTCTTATTTTTTGGGGGGTTAGTGAGCCTTTAGTCCATTACTTAGAACCCCCAGAACATATTCAAAATGCATCAAAAGATGCTGCTAGCTTTGGTATGAGATATAGTTTTTTTCATTGGGGTTTGCAACCCTGGGCAATTTACATAATAATGAGTTTATCAATTGCGTACTTTTCTTTTCGTAGAGAGATGCCTCCTTTGATAAGTTCTTGCTTTTATCCTTTGTTAGGGGATAGTATATATCGCACACCAGGATATATAATAGATATTTTAGCTGTTCTTGCCACAATTTTTGGAGTAGCAACTTCCCTTGGACTTGGAGCAACTCAAATCCATACAGGACTAAGCTATCTATATGGTCTTTCTGAAGGATTTAATATAACTTTAATTATAATATTAATAGCTACAGTTCTTTATATGCTCTCAAGTATCGTGGGGTTAGATAAAGGTATTCAAGCATTAAGTAAATTGAACATGTTTGTAGCATTACTATTAATGACATTTTTATTAATAGTAGGCCCCACAACTTATATTCTAAATATTTTTACTAGTACTATAGGCACTTATACTAACCGCCTACTTGAAATGAGTTTGGACTCTAGCCCTTTTATAGGCTATGAATGGATCCAATCTTGGACATTATTTTATTGGGCATGGTGGATTTCTTGGTCACCTTTCGTAGGGTTGTTTGTGGCACGAATTTCTCGTGGTAGGACTATAAAAGAATTTATTCATGGAGTTCTAATTGTCCCTACATTACTAACTTTTCTCTGGTTTAGTGTATTTGGAGGAACAGGTTTTAAATTACAATTCACACAAGGAATAAATCTAGCAGAAATAGCACAAAAAGATGCTTCTCTTGCTCTATTTCATATGTTTGAAGCTATTCCATTAGGTAGCCTATTATCAGCTATTTCTTTAATCCTACTCTTTGTATTTTTCATAACTAGTGCTGATTCTGCTACTTTTGTCTTAGGGATACTGAGTTCGAATGGTAGCATGAACCCTTCTTTAACAAAAAAGGTGACTTGGGGAGCTAGTCAATCAGGAATTGCTCTTATCCTTTTATGGGTTGGAGGTATTCAAGCTTTACAAAAAATGGCCATAACAGCAGCACTACCTTTCTCAATTATTATGTTATTGTTATGTTACAATCTCTACTCTGCATTGTGTGAGGAAGATAAGTATTTTAAAATATAAAACAATTGTAAAAAATTATATTATTTCCTTCACAAATATGGCAGAAAACGTTATAATTAATGATGAATTACGTATGAATATATGATCATATATTGTTGTCTTAATTAATGATCATCTGGCATAATAAAACCGTCTCCAAAGTATATTAAATACATTTGGAGATATATCAAATTGAAGGGGGAGTTGTAATTATGACAGATAAACTGAAAGTAGATATTTTTGGAGTGAAATCTGAACCTGTTCCTGGTGGTTGTGGCTGTAACGGTGGTTGTGGTCCACAACCTACAATGGGGGAGTTATTTAATGAGTTAGTAGACTTTATTAATGATAGTGATTTAGCTGCAAAAGTAGAGCTAAACTTTATTGATGTAAATGAAACTGATATGGATAATTATCCAGAGGCAAAAAAGTCACTTGATAACGAATTACCTATACCACTTACAACAATAAATGGAAAACCTACTATGTATGGTGGAATAAATAAAGAATTAATTTATAGAAAAGTTAAAAAAGCGATTTAATTTTATCAAGAAAACTACAAATCTTAGTAAGAAAACGATAATTAGCAGAAGTGATTTCACTTCTGCTCAGCTTGTCGACAAAGTCTATTGAATAGGCAGGTCGACAAGCTTTTTTTGTAGAATAATAATTTCGGAAAAAATATCATGAGGTGATAAAGGTGCTAAACAAGCAAGAAAGAGAGAAACGTAAAACAGCAGAAATAGTAATTCTGGACGATTTAGTACCCAACGATCACTTAGTAAGAAAAGTAGATGAAGCCATCGATTTTGATTTTATCTATGACTTAGTTGAAGATTATTATTCGAAAGATACAGGTCGTCCAAGCATAGATCCAGTGGTTTTAATAAAAATGGTGTTAACTCAATATCTGTTTGGGATAAGATCTATGAGACAGACCATAAAAGAGATTGAAACCAATGTAGCGTACCGTTGGTTTTTAGGTTTAGGTTTATATGACCCGGTACCCCATTTTTCAACTTTTGGAAAGAACTATGAACGTAGGTTTAGAGATACAGACGTTTTTGAGCAGATATTTTATCGTATCTTAAAAGAAGCAGTAGATCGAGAGTTTGTAGATCCTTCAGAAGTATTCATTGACTCAACACATGTAAAAGCAAATGCAAACAAAAAGAAATTTATTAAAAAGAAAGTTCGCACCGAAACCAGAGCATATCAAGAAAAATTAGATGAAGAAGTAAACATAGATCGAGAGAAATCCGGAAAAAAGCCTCTCCCCTCCCGAAACAAAACTGAGTTTCGGGAGGGGAAAATAAGCACAACAGATCCGGAAAGTGGTTACTTTGTTAAGAACGAGCGCGAACGATTATTTGCTTACAACTGGCATACTGCATGTGATAGAAATGGCTTTGTACTAGGTAGTATTGTAGAAGCTGCAAATGTACATGACAGTCAGGTATTTTTTGATGTGTTTAACAAGATTAAAGAGCGAGTTAAAAAGCCCAAGACAGTAGCTGTTGATGCAGGTTACAAAACACCTGCGATTGCGAACTTTCTTTTTGAAGAAGATGTTCATCCGGTAATGCCTTACAAACGTCCTCAAACCCCGAAGGGATATTTTAGAAAACATGAGTATGTGTACGATGAGTACTATGATTGCTATATTTGTCCACATGAGCATATATTACATTATCGTACTACTAATAGAGAAGGTTACAGAGAGTATGTCTCTGATCCCAAAGTGTGTCAAAATTGTCCTGATATAGATAAGTGTACTCAAAGCCAAAATAAACAAAAAGTAATATCCAGGCATATCTGGCAAGATTCTTTAGATGAAGCAGAACATCTAAGGCATACACATTATAACAAACAAATTTATGAAAAACGTAAAGAATCCATCGAGAGAGTATTTGGTGATTTAAAAGAAAAGCATGGTTTGCGGTGGACCACACTTCGTGGGAAGAGTAAAGTGGCAGCGCAAGCGATGCTTGTTTTTGCTGCCATGAATTTGAAAAAGTTAGCGAACTGGTCCTGGAAAAAGAAGAGGGGCAGTTCGTTTTTTTATTTTTTACGCCAAATTATTGTTATTTTGAAGAGAAAATGGCCTCCTAAAACAATTTTAGAAGGCCATTTGTCTACAGTCTGAGCAGAAGTGATTTCACTTCTGCTTTTTTATTTGTTTATCTATAAATTAAAAAACGAAACACTATTATTTTCAAATATTAATATTATATTGTACTAGTAATCACATTTTCTGGGGAGGGAACTCTTATGAAGGCAAAATTACAAATTATACCAAATAATAGTCAAAAAAGCGATATTTGTTATATTTCTCGGAAAATATTCGATTCCTTAGATCTTTTAGATAATAAAATTTATCATCTAAAATTTGGTGTATTAAATAAACAAATTATACTAAAACCTAGTAAACATAGCGAAGAGGGTAATGGCAAAATTCTTCTTAGTTCTGATATTTTTAATACTTTATTTACAAGTGATGAGTTTAGTAACTTTGAGGGCATGACACTTAATATTTGGAGACAAGAAAAAAATATTAAATTAGGTCCGGTCATTGGTATATTTGTAAAACCAAGACGATTTAAGTTTTATGATAACAGTACTACAGATCCCATTCATTTAATTGCTGGTACCTATAAATCTTTATTATGTTATTTGTTTACATTTAATTGTATCGATTGGCCAAACAAAAGAGTTAACGGAATAACTTATGTGCCTAAACTAAACAGATGGACTAAAGTTTGGTTACCTTTACCCAATGTAGTATATGATAGAGGCTCGGATTTTTCGACAAGTCAAAAGGAGAAAGTCAAGATAATTCGTAATGAATTAAAAAGTAATGAAAATATAAAATTTATTAATAATCGTGATCACATTGGTAAATGGAAAATTTATAAGTACCTGTTAAAATACGATCTATTAGCTAATCATTTACCATATTCGGTTCGTTATAAAAGCATAAATGATATTTTAACTATGTTAAAACGTTTTAATTTTGTTTTTTTAAAAGCTATTTATGGTAAAAGGGGTAAACAAGTGATGTCTATAAAAAAAATTGACTCACAAAATAAATATAAACTTAGTTACTACTCTAAAGGATTACGAGAAGTTGAAGTCAGTTCTAAAGAAGAATTAAAAGAACAAGTTGATAAATTTGCTAAAGAAGGAAAGTTTATAGTACAACGAGGAATTACATTATTGAAATTTCAAGATAGAAATTTTGATTTGAGAGTATTACTTAATAAAGACAATAAAGGACAATGGAAGGTAATGAAAAATTATGTTAGGATTGCTTTTAAAAAAGAACAAACATTAACTAATTATAGTCTAGGTAGTGAGAGAATTTATTTTAGTAAAATATACCCTAAATTGTATAGTATAACTAATAATACTATTCCAACAAGTGAAGAAATTGAGGGTTTAGCAACAAAAAGTGCATATTATATTGATAAAGAATTCGGTTACTTTGGAGAACTAGGGTTAGACTTTGCCATAGATATTAATGGAAAACTATGGTTATTAGAAGTCAATACAAAACCATCAAAAGGTTATGGCTTAGAAAGTACAGAGATAGCTAGAGAATATAAAGCAATATTTGATTATGCTAAATATCTCTGTGGTAACAACTCTAAATTATAACTAAGATTAAAAGGTGTAGCAATGCTGCACTTTTTTTGTCTTTTAGACTCTTATAATATTTTGTTTGTCAGGAAGATGTCCTATTAATTAACACCTTAGATTTATAATCATATTGTGAAGTAAACTTTCTAAATAATTTAGAAAGGAGTCGCTTATCTATACCCCACTAACAAAGTAGAGCACTGTAATGAGAATTTGAAAGAAGGAGTTGAGAACTATGAAAAATCTATTTAAAGTAACTATTTCTATTATACAAAATACCTCTAAAACTCTTTGGGTGCCACATAGAATATATAAGCTTTTAGATAATCCAAATCATATAGATTTTCAAGTGAGTATTAATAAAATAACTGTTACTTGTTGTAAAGGTAATGATGATAATAAAATCTTTATTCCAAAATATATAGCACAACAGATGGGTCTTAGTGATAAGCTTATAACTAATTTGATCGTTCATAATAATCAAATACACTTAGGACCTGTTATTGGTGTGTTTGTGAGTAATGGACGAGTTAGAAAAGCAAAAAAACAACATATACATTTTAGGTTTATAGAAATGGTGAAAGGCAATCAAGAGGCAAACGCTATCTTATATTTTTTTTCAGTTAAAGATGTTGATTTTAAGAATCAAAGAATATATGGTACCCATTATAATAAAAATGTTAAGAAGTTTGAAGAAAAGAGCTTTCCATATCCAGATATTTTGTATGATAGGGGAGGAGGCACATTAAAATCACAAAAAATAATATCACAAAGAATAAGAAATGAACTAAATAAAACTGCTGCACCACTTAAAATCAACTCAAGATACTTTTTTGACAAATGGGATGTTTATAACCATCTTGTTAAAGATAAAGAGATGTCTTCTTATTCACCTAAATCCATCTTATACAATAGTCAGAATGATCTAATAGACATATTTAAATTAAATTCAACAATTTACATTAAAAGTTGTTATGGGAATAATAGTAATGGGATTGCACGAGTTACAAGAGCCGAAAATTCCTCTTCAATTTTCCGTAAACTTTATGACAGACTTATCTCAAAAAAATTCTCAAATAGCAATTTTGAATTAATGTATTCTAATAATAAAATACTAACTAAGTATTTTTATTCATTTGACCAATTAATAAATGAGTTGAATAGACTATTTCAAAATAGTAAGGCAATTCTACAAGAGGAAATTGATGTAATAAAGGTAGATGGTTGCAATATAGATTTACGAACGGAAGTACAAAGAAATAGTGAAGGAAAGATAGAGTTAGGTCCCTATATGGTACGTAAGGGGAACAAAGCTAATCATGTTACTAGTACTAGATCTGGCGGCCTTGTATATAGTTTTGATGATTTTTTTAGAAATAAACTGAACTATTCAGATAAGACAATTGCTCAAATAAAAGAAAGAATTAGCAAATTTCTTTTGAAAAGTTTTAATGCTATAGAGAGTATTTATGGTCCATTCGGAGAAATAGGAATTGATTTTGCTATAGATAATAACCTGAATATTTGGTTTATTGAATGCAATGCTAAACCAGGAAAAGATACAATATATCTTGTTTGTGATAATAACACAATTTATAGATCTTTCTCTAATCCTTTAAACTATGGGAAGTACTTATGGAAAACTAATATTTAACGACTTTTTGAGACTAAACACAGTTTTAATCATTTTAAATTATTAATAACACATACCATTATAGGTAACACTAAAATTAGTTAATAAAGAATAAATTTAAGAGGTGACTAAAATGCCGAATGTTATAGATGAATATAGCAAATTAACAAAGGTACTTCTTGCGAGGCCAGAATATCTTAATATTAAAACCCCCTTAATGTGATATCTCAAAAGAATAATCAAGTAGGGATCAATATAGATAGGGCATGTAAAGAACATGATGAATTTGTAGATGTTTTTAAATCCAATAGTGTTGAAGTAATTCCTGCGGAGATCCATCAGCATATCAATTATCAAGTAAATACTAGAGATTTAGGTGTGACTACTCCAAAAGGAATTATTATGGGTAGATTTTTCAAGGCAATTCGCCGGGGTGAACATAGACTATTTGAACATACTTTATCAAAGTATCAAATCCCTATCTACCATAAGCTTAGTCATTGAGTTTTTGAAGGTGGAGACTTTATGTATCTCGATGATCAGACAGCTGCTGTAGGTATTGGAATAAGGACTGATATGATAGGAATAAAAGAGTTAGAGCTAGCCCTTCAAGATACAGGAATTAAACTAATTCCTGTAGATTTTCATAAAGACTTTCTACACATAGATATGATCTGTAATGTAATTGCTGAGAAATTGGCAATAGTGTGCCCTGAAGCACTATCTACAGACTTTATGAACTATCTCAAAGATAAAAACTTTCAACTAATCGAAGTTACTAAAGAACAAGTTTTTCAACATGCTTGTAACCTTTTGAATATCGGTAATGATACAATTATCAGTCATGCGAAAGCAAAAGATGTTAACTATCAACTATCTGCTCTTGGTTTTGAAGTGATAGCATTAAATCTAAAAGAGACCCTGAAAAGTGGTGGAGGGCCAAGATGTATGAGCTTTCCTATTGAAAGAGTATCTCATAATAAATAAGTTGAATTGAGTAACCGCTTATAACAACTCCAAGATAGATAAGTTGCAGACATACTAGACTTTGGTAATAAGTATCTACCATAGCGAGGAATCTTTCTTTAAAAGAGGGTAACAATCAACTAACGAAATAGTCAAATTGAATCTCCTTTTAATTATAAAAATGGAAAGGACAAGCTTTTATGATAATTTGTATTCTCTGAAGTTTCATAGGCTCCCGCACTAAAGGATTCATTTAATAATACAATATAGTACCTAAATATTATGGAAAGGAAGGGACTAGCAAATGGACAATAAATCTATAAAAGTTGTTATTAATACTATCCAAAAAAACACCTCAAATATTAGTGTTCCTTCAAGCATATTTAACAAACTTAATTCCTCCCTCTATGTTGACTTAAATGTTGGGACTTTTAAAACTAAAGCTACCTGTTATAAAAATAACACCGAAAAAGATTTAGTCATTTCAAAGTATATAGCAGATAAAGTAGGTATTATTGATAAATTGGAAACGAACTTACTCATAAAAAATAATCAAATATACCTTGGACCTGTTATAGGTGTTTTTATAAGTAGTGGTCGAGTTCGTAAAGCAAAGAAACAGCATCCCCATTTTAGACAATTAAAAATGAGTAAAGCGAACCGAGATGTGAACAGTATTCTATATTTTTTTTCAATTAAGGATATTGATTTTTCACAACAAAAAATACATGGCACTTATTATAGTAATAAAAATCATACTTTTCAGGTTAAAGAGTTCCCTTATCCCGATGTACTGTATGATCGGGGTGGTGCAACACTTACATCTCAGCAGAGAAAGTCCCAAAAAATTAGGGAAGAAATTGATAAAATAGCCAAGCCGTTGAAGATAAACTCAAAATACTTTTTTGACAAGTGGAATGTTTACAATAACCTGTTATCTTTTAAAGAGATGACTCCTTATCTTAGAAAGTCAATTTTATATAAATCACCACATGACTTATTAAGTATGTTAAATAACTTTTCAGGTGTTTATTTAAAAGACATATTAGGACATAACAGCCTAGGTGTTGCCAATATAAGAGCAGAGGGTAACACCTTTATCTTAAAATATCGAAGTAAACGATTATTAATTAAAAGCTTTAATTCATTTGATAATTTGATAGAAGAAATAAATAATTTCTTTTATGGTAAGGAAGTAATGATTCAAGCAGGAATTGATGTTTTGAAAGTTAACGGCTGTAATGTAGATATGAGAGCAGAAGTTCAAAAAAATGGTCAAGGAAATCTTGAGGTAGGTCCTTATATGGTTCGAATAGGGAGAAAAAATAGTCATGTTACGAGCACGAGTTCGGGAGCTATTGTTAATCAGTTTGATAATTTCTTCAGAAATGAGTTAAACTTTTCTGTTGATTATATAAATAATTTAAAAAATAGGATCGAAAAATTTTTGATAATCACTTTTAACTCAATAGAAAAATTATATGGACCTTTTGGTGAAATAGGAATTGATTTTGCCCTAGATAAAAACTTAAAAATATGGTTTATAGAATGTAACGCTAAACCAGGAAAAGACACGATTTACCTAGCTTGTACTGATGATAAGATTCAAAGGTCTTTTGCTAACCCTTTGAATTATGGAAAGTTTTTATGGGAGAATAGGGGGAACTAGTATGAATGTGCATTTGAAGTGTTCACCTAATAACAGTAATAACAGTAATATCTGTTATATATCACAGAAAGTATTCAATTTTTTGAACTTGAATAAAAAAAAGAAGTATAGGATGAATTTTGGTAAATTAAGCTCCGAGGTTCAAATGAAACCTAGTGCTAATAGGGATGAAAAAAATACACTTTATTTTCAATCAAATATTTTCCAACCAACTTTGACTTCAAAGGATAAATTGAATTTAGAAGATTTTAATTTAAACATTTATAGAAAAGGCGACAATATTTATCTTGGACCAGTGCTAGGGATATTTGTAAAACCAAATAGGCTATCAGTTTACAATAATAATACTATAGATCCCATACATTTAGAAGCAGGATAAAAGAAGGCTTTCTTTCTTATCAATTTTCGTTAATCAAAGGGATCACTTATGTTCCTAAACTTTGCAAATGGGCGGAAGTATACTTGCCTATGCCAGATATAATTTATGATCGAGGTTCTGGTTTTCCTAAAAGACAAAAGAATGTGGTTAAAGAAATTCGAAAAAAATTACGTAAAGATATAAAATCAAAATTTATTAATAACCGAGATTATATTGGTAAATGGAGAACTTATAAATATTTGATTGATTATGATTACCTTTCTAGGCACTTACCATATACAATTAGGTATAACAGTTTTAAAGATATTTTAATTATGTTGAAAAGATACGATCTTATTTTTCTAAAATCTTATTATTGTCGTGAAGGTAAACAAATAATCTCAATTAGTAAGCAGAGAGAGGGAGAAATACAAGGTCAGTTATTATTCTAAAGAATATCAAAGACTAGAATTGAATACAAAAGAAGAACTAAAAAAGTCATTGAAAACAATCTCAAAGGGAAAGAGCATATTATTCAACAAGGAATTAAGTTACTGACATATCATGATAGACCTTTTGATATTAGAGTTTTGTTAATGAAATTTAGTAAAGGACTTTGGAAAGTTATGAACAATTATTTAAGGATAGCTTTTAAACAAAATCAAACTTTAACAAATTATAGTCTAGGCAGTGAAAGGGTATTTTTTAATGAAATCTATCCTAGTTTAATAGAAAATTGTAAAACTAACAAGATTCCTGACAGTAATGAAATCGAAGAATTTGCCAACTAATGCTGTTAATTATATAGATGAAGAATTTGCCCGTTTTGAAGAACTAGGAATTGATTTAGCAATTGATATTCACGGTAAGTTATGGTTGCTTTAAGTGAATAATAAACCTCTAAGGGCTTAGAATTATGAAAAAAGAGAGGGCATTGCTCCGGAGTACAAGACTATGCCAAATTTCTTTATGATATTTAAAATACCATTTTCCTCGAACTTGTTATGTCGATTTAGACAGCTCCATCATAGAATAGACTAAAATATCTTTAAGCTGATTATATGATGGGGGATATAAAAATGAGTAAAAAAAAGCCTTTAATTGGTGTGTTTAAAAACAAACTGAAACCAAGTCATAGACTTAAAAGTACCCCTGAATTGAATGTCGATTTGGTTATTTTTAGCCCTAAGAGTATAGATTGGGAACAAAAGAATGTAAAGGGACTTTTATTAATACATGGATATTATGAAGAGCGGGTTGTCTCTTTTCCTGATGCAGTTTTTATGAGAAAACTCACTACTTTCAACACCTGGGCATACAAACTTGAAGAAGTTATTGGTGAAAACAAAGTGTTTAACAATGTAACAAGGTTTGATAAGTGGAAGATCTATCGGATATTAAAAAAAGGTGACACAAACTGTCACCTACCGAATACCCATAAATTCAAATCAAAACAACTTATAGACCTATTACACAGGTATAAAAAAATTATCTTAAAATCTAGGAAGGGATGTTTAGGTAGACAGGTCTATAAAGTGGAAAAAGATTTAAACGATAAATTTTATTTTTATGAACATTTAAATTCACCAGCACTAACAACTCATGATGAAAAAATACTTCTAGATAAAATAGAAACAATTACATCTGGAAAAGCACGATATATAGTTCAGGAATATATCGAATTTGACCGCGTGGATAACAATATTTATGATATTCGAATGTTTGTGCAAAAAGATGGTACTGGTAATTGGGGGGTAACAGGTGGTTTTTGTAGACTATCAGGACTAACTTTTTATAAGACAAACTTTTCATCAAAGCTTATTACAATTGATGAAATGATAAAAGAAAACAATTGTTTAACACAAAGTAAACATTCTTATATAAAAGAGATTTCTTTACAAATAGCTAAGGACCTAGAAAATGGCTATAACCACTTGGGAGATATTTGTATTGATTTTGGTTTATCTCAAGATGGTTATGTTTGGATCATAGAAGTTAACAGTAAAGCTGGAAAAAATATCGTGAGAAGATTAGGGGATGATAGGTTTACTAGGAATGTTTACCTAAGGCCAATTGAGTATGCACGTTATTTGGCTCTTAAATCGAATTGTAATGATAACAAGAGGGGAGGGGGGAGAAACTTATATGAATATTAAACTAGAATGTCATTCAGACAGTAAGTTAGAGGATATATGCTGTATCACGCGGGATATTTATAACTCCCTAGGATTAACTGAAAAATCTAGGTATAAGCTTCATTTTGGAAAAACAACTTGCAATATTAAAGTAAAACCTTGTGACAAAGATAGAAATGAGAAAAGAAATATTCTCTACCTAAGTTCTAATATCTTCAAACCTTCTTTTACCGATTGTGATCTTACCCAACTTGAGAATATTAGCTTGAATATTTGGAGAAACGATGAAAGAATTTATCTTGGTCCTGTTCTAGGTATTTTTGTAAAATCAAATCTTTTAACAGTACCAAAGAAAAAAAAGGATTGATTTATGATTTTAAAAGCAGGTATTAGTAAAAACTTTCTAACTTATTTATTTTCCATTGATAGTGTTGATTGGTCAAAAAAACGTGTTAAAGGGTTAACTTATGTACCAAAATTGAATAAATGGGCTAATATATGGTTGCCTTTACCAAATGTAGTATATGATCGAAGAGCAAGGCTTACAAAAGAGCAAAGACAAAAAGCAACACAAATACGAAGGAAGTTTAAGAAAGAACTCGACATAAAATATATTAACCGTATCAATTATTTTGGTAAGTGGAAACCTTTTCTAAAACTAAAAGGTTACGATTCTATGGCTAACTATTTACCCAGGACGATTCGATATAGAAATTTTAATGATGTTACGAAAATGTTAAAGACTTATAGTTTTGTTTTCTTGAAATCCTTCTATGGCAGTCAGGGTAAGCAAGTAATATCTATTGAAAAGTTGACAAGTAACAAATATAAACTTCGTTATTTTAAGAACGGAATGAATGAAGTGGAAGTAAATGATCTTAAACAAGTAAAAACTCAAATTGAAAGCTTTATTGGAAACAAAAAAATTATCGTACAGCAAGGTCTTAGATTGTTAAAGTATAAAGATCGTCCTTTTGATTTACGGGTTTTAGTATGTAAAGATAATAAGGGGCTGTGGAATGTTGTAAAAAATTATGCGAGAATTGCTAAAGAACAAAAACAAATGTATTACAGTTTAGGGGGTAAACGTATGTTTTATGATAAAATATACCTTCAACTATATAGTTCAAAGGGTGATATTGTACCAGACAGTGACTATATAGAAAATGTGGCTATAAAGATTGTTTCATGTCTAGATAAAGATATAGGTCCTTTTGGTGAACTAGGCCTTGATTTTGCAATTGATATTAATGGTAAACTATGGTTGTTAGAAGTAAATTCAAATCCCGGAAAAGGACCAGGACATTATTACAAAAATAATGATTACGCTCCTGAATATAGATTCATATTTGATTATACCGAGTATCTTTGTAATATTACTTCAAATAAGCATAATAGCTGAAATAATTTATTGCTTGAAAGAGAGAAAGAGTCCAGCATAGCTAGACTCTTTCTCTCTTTCACAGAACTTTTTTTAGTACCATAATTGCGATCAACACAACGGGTACTTATTTCTTAATAGATTTTAAACCCAACCTTAACAGGTTTTTCCCATTTGCTTTCTTTTATACTTTCTATTTGGAACTTATTATTTCTTTGTAGCCGTGTCTTTAAAATATCAATGTCTTTAATATTACCTGCTAGTATAATACGCATCTTACCATTTTTTAGGTTTCTAGCATACCCATGTAGATTTAATTTTCTCGTAAGCGTCAAACTATCCCCACATAGTAAAACAGCTTAGTTTGTGTCATAATTCCCCCAACTAACTAAGTAGGGGGGGAATTTTCATGTCACAAACTGAAAACAAATATGAAAAGTTAAGAGAAAGT
>NZ_NIQC01000041.1 GCF_002216005.1 Natranaerobius trueperi | reverse complement strand
GGATTAGGCGTAGAATTCGAATGTACTTGTGGAAGCAATGGAAGAAAATAAGTGCGAGGTTTAAGAACCTCAAACGACTTGGAATAGCTAAAGGGAAAGCTTGGGAATGGGCAAACACTCGGAAAGGTTATTGGCGGATAGCCAATAGCTGGATATTATCAAGGTCATTAACAAATGAATACCTCGCATCAATTGGATATGATGACATATCCAAACGATACGAGGTACTGCACTTAAATCATTGAACCGCCAAGTACCGGACGGTATGCTTGGTGGTGTGAGAGGTCGGTAGATAAATTAATTATCTACCTCCTACTCGATTGGACTTATTGCTAAAGTATAAATATAATGAGTATAAAAGGGAGGGATCGATTTTGAGTTTAAAGAGTGATGATAAAATTTTTGCGGGATTATCTCATCTAGCTATCTTTTTAGACTTTATAGGAACTATAGCTACCTTAATGATTTATATAACCAAAAAAGATTATTCTAAATTTATAGAATACCATGCAAAGCAAGCTTTAGGATATCAGGTGGTAATTTTACTTATTAGTTGGGCTATTAACTTAGTTTTTATTGGAGGGGCTATCGGCGGATTTCTAGGGACTGGCTTCATTATGGGACAGGGTTTATTAAGTATTATTCCGATGGTTTCTCTTGTAGGTATTAGAGTAGTGATTTCTTTAATGATTTATGGTTATGCAATATTTGCGTCATTACAAGCATTTCAGGGAGAAGAGTTTAAATATATTGTAATTGGTGACTTTATTGATAGGTTATAATGTTAACCAAAATAGCTTGTCAATAAAATTGAATTTCGCTATAATCAACAGAAATCATCTTTAAAAAGTACAGATTTAAGGAGGAAAAATGATGAACTTAAATAATCCTAATTTAAAAGTAGGGGTCATTGGTGTTGGCAATATGGGACAAAGTCTTATTAAAGGCTTTATAGACAGTAAAACTTTACCAGCTGAAAACGTAGTTGTGTTTAATAGATCTAAAGAAAAAGTTATCAATCTACAAGAAAGCCATAATGTTACAGAAGCTTCATCTATTGAAGAGCTAGTAGATCAATGTAACGTTATTTTTTTATCAATAAAACCACAAGACCTATCTAACTTATTAGAAAATATATCTAATAAAGATATTGATAATAAGATCTTTGTGAGTGTAGTAGTTGGTGTTAGTATTAGTTTTATTGAAGAAAAATTAGATTCTACTGCTAAAGTTATTAGATTGATGCCAAATACTCCATGTTTAATTGGACACGGAGTAACAGCTATGGCATACAATAATAGAACAGATAATCAAGAGATTAAATTAGTTAGTGATTTAGTTAAAAGTACTGGTGAGGTTATTGAAGTTTCTGAAGAGCAAATGGATGCAGTGACAGGCTTGTCAGGAAGTGGACCGGCGTATGTGTTTATGCTAATACAAGCTCTAACTAGTGGTGGTGTAAAACAAGGACTCTCCCATGAACAAAGTAAGATTTTAGCTGCCCAAACTGTTCAAGGTGCTGCTAAGATGGTTTTAGAGACAGACAAACATCCAGAAGAATTAAAAGATATGGTCTCTTCTCCAGGTGGAACAACAATTCAAGCAGTTCAATATTTAGAAGATAATGCTATTCGTGGAGCTTTCATGAAAGCTGTTGAACTTAGTAGTCACCGAGCTTATGAAATTAAACAGGGATCACAACAAGGGAATGATGATAGTGATAACAAACAAGATTGAATATATAAATTGTAGTTAAAGTTAGAACAAATACTATTACCTCCAACTGGAAAGATTGACTTTACTTATATGGAACAATTAGTCAGACAGTTATCAGATGCAATTTCTAAAGGTATAATGTAGTTTTAGTTACTTCAGGAGCTATATGAGCGGGTTCTGGGAAACTTAACACTGTATAGTGCAGTATTCAAGTGAAGAAATTGGTTTATAAAAGGAAAGTTGAAATCGTCAATGTTTTAGGGTACAATTCTGGTGAAGAAATAATACATCATGATAATATAGTATTAATTGAAAATGTAATGTAGTATTAAGATAAAAGGATGAATATAATGAGGATAAGAGAATTAGCCCCGACTCATATACTAGTGCTCCTTAACACTGTCTTTAAAGTCCGGGAATGGCATTATCTTGAGAGGAAATAGGGAAGCTTTAAACTCTAATAGATCAATTGTAAAATCTTTGAAGACTGGTTTATATCAAATTGTTTTTACATACATATTTAATAAATTTATTAGACTCAAGTGATAAAGAACAAGTGAATGAAAGGTTAGATGGTTTACTTGATGCTATTGTTCCTAGAGGTGGAAATAAGCTGATACGAAGCGTTGTAGAAAATAGTACAGTATCTGTGTTACAAACTGGGGCAATAAGTACCTAAAAACTTCATGCCAGGGGACCTATGGGACTAACTGAACTTACTAGCACAAAATATTGTTTTTGGTACAGGTCAAATTCGGGAATGATTGTGATTTTAAACTAAAGGGAGTGGAGGTGCATTTATTGACTAAAGTAGAGTTTGATAAGGTTATTGACCGCTACAATACTAATTCGTATAAATGGGATGAAGCTAAAAAATTTTTCGGAGAAAAAAATGTTATTCCTATGTGGGTAGCGGATATGGACTTTGAGTCTCCAAAACAAGTACAAGAAGTTCTGACCAAGCGGGCAAAACATGGGGTTTATGGTTACGCTGGTGACTATGAAGAATATTATAAATCAATAACACAGTGGTTTTTAAATCGTTTTGGAATTAGTATAGAAAAAGAATGGATATCTATAACTCCAGGAGTAGTTCCTGCTCTTAATATGATTATCCGAACATTTACAAATCCAGGTGATAAAGTTGTTTTACAGTCTCCAGTTTATCCTCCTTTCTTTGATGCTATTAGAAAGAATGGCTGTCATGTTGCTAATAATGTGCTTAAAAGGAGTTCTAACAAATATTATATAGACTTTGATGACCTAGAAATCAAACTTTCAGATAGTCGAGCTAAGTTATTATTACTATGTAGTCCTCACAATCCTGTAGGTAGAGTTTGGAGTAGAGAAGAATTGGTTAAAATAGCTAAACTTTGCAAAAAGCATGGTGTTCTAATAGTTTCTGATGAAATTCATTCAGACCTAACTTTTATTAATGAACAACATATCTCATTTTTACAAATAGCGACAGAAGAAAAGGTTCCAACTATATTGTGCACTTCTGCAGCAAAGACCTTTAATATAGCAGGTCTACAAATTTCTAATGTGATCATACCAGATGAGTTTATTAGAGAAGAATTTAAAAATACTTTAAAGGCCAATGGAATAAGTAAACCAAATATTTTTGGACTAACAGCTCAAACAGCTTGTTATAAGTACGGAGAACCTTGGTTAGATAATTTAAGACATTATCTGACAGATAATTACCTGTATTTAGAAGATTATATACAAAAGAATATCCCACAAATCAAGGTAACTAAATCAGAAGGAACTTTTTTAGCATGGTTAGATATTAGAGAAACAAGTATGAGTTCAAATAAAATATATACTAAACTTATCAAGGAAGGTAAAGTAGCTCTTTTACCAGGGAATAGATTTGGTGAAGGGGGCGAAGGTTTTTTAAGAATTAATTTTGGTTGTCCTAGAGAATTATTAGATAGAGGGTTAAAAAGAATTTCTAAAGTTTTAACATAATAAGATGAGCCATGTATTAAACATGGCTCATCTTATTATGTTCTTCGATCACAGGCTAGTTCTCTTAAAGTGTCAACTTGTTCAATCTTTCCTAAAACCAGCATAGTATTACCTGCTGATAAAACCTCATCAGAACTTGGGTTTAATCTAAGTTCTGAGCTTCCCTGATTTTTTAAAGCTAGAACGATTAATCCAGTTCGCTCTGGGATCCTAGCTTGTTCTAAACTTTTACCAACAAGATCAGAATTATCACAAATTACAACATCTTCAAGGTCTAAAAGCTCTTCTCCAGCCTGTGTAATTACATCTAGAAAAGAAACTACGGTAGGCCTTAAAAGTAAAGAAGCCATTCTTGCTCCACCTAATACATTAGGTGAGATTGTATTGTCAGCACCAGCACGTTTTAGTTTAACATCAGCATTTTTTTCAATGGCACGAGAAACTATGTATAAGTTCTGGTTAAGTTCACGAGCAGTTAATACAATTAAAACATTGTCAGCGTCACTTGGTAGAGAAGTTATAAGTCCTTGTGCTTTGTCAATTTTTGCTTTGTGCAATGTAGGTTCATAAGTTGCATCTCCTTGGATAGCCATTATACCTTGTTCAATGAGATTATTAACTTTATCTTTGTTATCTTCAACTACCAAAAGAGGTGAATCAGTTTTTGAAAATTGTTCAATAACACTGTGACCAGTCTCACCAGCACCACATAAGATGTAATGATTAGATAATTGTTCAATTTTTGATTGCATGCTTCTCCTCCTAAAGATATCTCTTAATTCACCTTCTATTAAAAAAGATGTGAAATTTGTAAAGGCGTAGAAAACCAGACTAAGGCCTCCAAAGATAATGAATACGGTAAATAGTCTACCTAAAACGTCTAATTCACCTATTTCTTTATAGCCTACGGTAGAAACTGTAATTATTGTCATGTAAAAAGAATTAAATAAAGATAAGTCTGTTAATAAATAATATCCTAATGTTCCAATTATTAATAGTAAAAGAACAGAAATTAATATATATACAAGCTTTTTCTTTTCACTCATTATATCATCCTCAAAATTTGAATTTTAACAGAGTTTTGTTGCGAAACTTTGCCATATTCTCGCGCTTTTTCTAGTGCAGCATCACTCGGGTTCCATTCAACTTTAAAAGGATCACCTGCCACATCAAAACCAGACTCTGTAAGCTCTTTTGAAACTAAATCGGCTGATTCACCGCTCCAACCATAACAACCAAAAGCGACTCAGATTTATTTTTGAATTTAAAACCTTTAATGATTTCTAGTAGGTGACCCCATTAAAAGTGCTTTTGATTTAAAAACTTCGGTAATTAAATCGTTTTTATCAGTTTTAGAAGCGTTATATAACTTCACAGTTGTATTTGGGGAAACGTCTCTAATCCCTTGAGCTATAGCCTCTGCTAATCTACGAGTTCCTTCCCACATAGTTTTATAGATGATAGTTATTTGGTTTTCTTGATAATTTTTCGCCTACTCTAAATATTTTTCTATTATTTGAGAAGGATTGTCTCTCCAAATCACTCCATGACTTGTACAGATTGTGTTTATGGGAAGTTCGAGTTTTTGATTTTGTTTTCAACGAGTTTACTAAACGGAGTTAATATATTTGCATAGTATTTCAATGCTTCCTGGTATAATTCAGCTTCATCGACTAGATCGTTAAAAAGATGCTCAGAAGGGTAGTGCTGACCAAAAGCATCATTAGAAAATAAAATATTATCTTTATCTAAATAACAGAAGGTACTATCAGGCCAATGTAACATCCGTGCTTCAATAAAGGTCAGTGTTTTTTCTCCAAGATTTAATTGGTCACCATTTTTTACTTCTACAAAGTTCCAATCTTTATGGAAGTGTACTTTGAGATTTTTAATACCATTTTTAGTGGTATAAATAGGTACTTTTGGTATTTCATTAGTAGTTTTGGTAAAGCTCCACTATGATCAATTTCTGCATGATTTGTAATAATATAATCAATTTCGTTTAAATTAATTTCTTTTGCTTAATTGTAAAATCAAATTGAACTAAATGAAAACTCATAGTGGACCCAACTGCAATATAATTAAATCACCACAAAATAACTAATTACAGGAAGGGTGCACACTATGGATCCCCTTAATGATACACCAACTTCCCGCAAGAATAAACATTTAAATGATTTCGAGCGAGGAAAAATCGAGTTACTAGATAAGCAAGGATATCCATACGCCATTGGTAAAATTTAAAATAGAGTACCAAACACAATTCGTAATGAATTAAAACGAGGTACAGTTACCCAAATCAAGGCTCTTAAACTATGTAAAATCTACTATCCAGATACAGCTAAAAGAATATACGAACGAAACCGTAAAAACTGTGGTTCTAAATTTAAATTTCTACAATGTGAAGAGTTCATAGATCATGCTACATATCTATTCTCAGTGAACGTCCAAAAGAAGTTAATGATCGTCAGGTCTTTGGCCACTGAGAAATTGACACTTTAATTTGTAAGAAAACAAAAACTGAACCAGTACTACTAACTAACACCGAAAGACAAACCCGCAAAGAAATCATACGTAAAATACCTGCTAAGACGGCTGAAGCTGTACAAAAAGCTCTAGCAAACTTGGCTAATGAAATGGGTGATAGTTTTTAAAAGTTTTCAAGAGCTTTACTGCTGATAATGGATTAGAGTTTGCAGAACTAGCATCTCTAGAGAAAACTTGCAACACCAAAGTTTACTTTGCCCCCCTTACGCTTCTGGAGAAAGAGGAACTAACGAACGTCATAACGGCCTTATTAGACGCATATCCCGAAAGGGAAGAGCCTCGCTGATTTTTCTACAGAAGCAATTGCTAAAGTTCAAGTCTGGTGCAATACTTTGTCTAGGAAAATCCTTGATCACTTAACACCAGATGAAGCTTTTCTTGAACAGTGTAAGGTCTTACTTGAATGATCTTTATATTACAGTTGAAAACTAGTTCAATCTAATATTGCAATTCACGATTAATTTCTTTTTTTAAGTTATTAACAATTTCTTCTGTATAGGGTTTCCATACAGTATCAATTAATACGGTTTTTTCATCTCTAACTAAATATGAATTATAACTTGTATCTCTATGAGTAGAGTACTCATTTCCATGAAAAGATCTGAGGTCCTAATCTATCTTTTTAACCCAAAAAACAGAATCAGTAATTTTAATATTCAACGACCTTCCTCCTTTATTTTACTTAATCGAGAAATTTTTGGATTTCTAAACTATAACCATCTGGGTCGTTAATGAAAAAATGATAAATATTAAAATCGGGATTTAGTTTTGGTTTAGAATAGGGTGAATATCCCATACTAACAAGATTATTATATGCTTGATCTACATCATCAGCTAGTAGTGTTATGATAGGGCTTTTATATTTAGAATTTGTCTCTAAATGCTGACAAAACCCTAATAGACCATCACCAGGGATCTGATAAATCTTACAAGCACCTTGATCTTTATACAGTGGGAGGTTTAGTGTGTTATGATAAAAATTATGGACCTTTTCAAGGTCATCTGTACCAAAAAAAGTAACTATTCCTGTCCAATTAATAGAAATCACCTCACATTTGTAATTTTACTTTACATTTTAAAAAGGGAAATTGTCAAAGTTTGCCGAAATTAAGTTCATATGTAGATTATGATTAAGGAGGGAGATGTTTGCGTAATTTTTTAATTGCACTAGCTGTTGTTTTAGTCTTAGTAGTAGGATTTTTTATTTTAAATGATAATACCGAAGAAGTTAATAAAGAATATCCAGGTATAGTTTACACAATTGATGGTTCAGTAAAAGAAGAGATTGTTATTAATTTAGAAGGTGAATATTCTAAATCATATTTTGATGAACCTGGTTTTACTGGCACATTTGAGATAGAAGGAAAAGAAATATATTTTGTAACAGAATTAACTGATATTGAGAAACAAAATGGAAAGATGGTTGTAATAATTCATGATAACCAAACAGACATAGGTTTACTAACTGGTGCTATAAGCTTTTCTAATGATTTTAAAGAAATAATCGGTTCAATCTCTAAAAATGACGAAATCACATACTATTTTGGTGCCCCTGGTGAAAATCTCAGTGAAATATTAGAAATTGAAATTCATTAACCCTCTTCAGTAAATGAAGAGGGTTAATGTTTAAATTAAATTCATTTCTTTACCTACCTTTGCGAACTTATCAAGAGCGAAATCTAAATCCTCTTTGCTATGTGCAGCTGAAATCATTGCTCTTATACGTGCTTGACCCTGAGGTACTAATGGAAAACCAATTGCTTGAGCAAAGACATCTTCTTTGAATAAGCGTTCACTGAAAGTAGTTGCATCTTTTGCATCTCCGATCATTACAGGAGTGATAGGTGTTTCTGAACCACCAGTGTCTAAACCAAGATCCCTTACACCCTGTTTGAAGTATTCAGCATTATCCCAAAGTTTAAGAACTAATTCATCACTTTCAGATAGGATGTTAATTGCCTCTAGGGTTGCAGCGGTATCAGGCACAGTTAGAGCAGAACTGAAAGTAAAAGGTCTAGCTTTTTGTTTGATATACTCTACTATTTGTTTACTTCCTGCTATACAACCGCCCATTACTCCTAATGCCTTTGAAAAAGTACCAACTTCAACATCTACTCTACCATGAAGACCAAAATGATCTACAATACCTTTTCCACTATCACCAAGCACACCTTCACCGTGAGCGTCATCAACTAAAGTCATAGCTCCATATTTTTCTGCTAGTTCGACAATTTCAGGTAGTGGAGCAATGTCACCATCCATACTGAAAACACCGTCTGTGATGATTAGCTTTTTGCCCGGTGGATTTTGTTTTAAAATTTCTTCTAATTCATTTACATCGTTATGAGAATAAACTTTAATTTCTGCTCTACTCAACCTACTACCATCAATAATACTAGCGTGGTTTAATGCATCACTAATTATAGTGTCTCCTTTGCCAACAAGAGAAGGAATGGCAGAAAGGTTCGCTTTAAACCCTGACTGGACTGAAAGTGCAGCTTCTACACCTTTGAACTCAGCTAACTTTTTTTCTAGTTTTTGATGTATGTCCATATCACCTGCAATAGTTCTTACAGCACCAGGTCCTACACCATAGTCTTTTATAGCATTTTTAGCTGCATCGGTTACCCTTGGATGGTTAGCCATTCCTAAGTAGTTATTAGAACAGAAATTTAAAACTTTTTTTCCTTTAATATTTACCCATGCACCTTGTGGACTTTCAATTGTCTTTATGTTTTTGTAAAGACCTTTTTCTTTAAGTTCATTTAAATCATTCTCAATAAAATCTAAATGCTTATTTGATGACATGATAGACACCTCTCTTTTAATTAATAATTAAGGATAAAGAATGATCTTTCCAGTATTCCCTTGTTTTGCTAACTCAAAAGCCTTTTCATACTCGTCTAAAGAAAACTTGTGAGTAATAAGTGGTTCTAAATCTTCAATTAAGCCACCTTTAAGTAATTTGTGCATCTTATACCAAGTATCGTACATTAATCGCCCGTTTATACCGTAAGCTTTAGCACCTTTGAAAATTATACCATCAGCTAAATCAATCTGGGTTTGCCCTCCTGGGATACCAAGGAAAGAAACCCATCCGCCACCTTTTAAAGCTTTGAGTCCATCATTTATAGCTGTGTTGTGTCCAGCCATTTCTAAAAGTACATCAACACCTTGATTTTGAGTGTTTTTCATTACTTCTTCTACTACGTTATTTTCTTGTGGGTTTAGCGCTAAATCAGCACCCATTTCTTTTGCTAAAGAAAGTCTGTAACTGTTAATATCAGTGACTATTACTTGAGAAGCTCCTGCTTTTTTTGCAACTGCAATTGATGCTAGGCCGATAGGACCACATCCAGTAATTAAGACATCATTACCTACTATTTCATCAATAAGAGTTGCATGCACTGCGTTACCTAATGGATCATGAATTGCAGCAACATCTTCAGGAATTTTAGGGTCTAAAACCCACACATTTTCTCTTGGAACAACTAAATATTCTGCAAAACAACCTTCCGTGTCTACACCAATGATTTCAACATCTTCGCAGATATGAGCTTGACCAGTCTTACAAAAATAACAACTTCCGCAAACAAAATGACCTTCTGCTGTAACTCTAGTACCAACCTCTAAATCAGTAACTTTACTACCAGTTTCAACTATTTCGCCACAGAATTCATGACCAAATGTAAGTGGTGGTTTGATTCTGCCATCAGACCAATTGTCCCATTTATAGATATGAATGTCTGTACCACAGATTGCTGTAGCAGTAACTTTAACAAGAACTTCGTCTTCTTTTGGTGATGGGATAGGAACTTCTCTGAGTTCGGCACCTTCACCTCTATTAGCTTTAACTAAAGCTTTCATCGTGGTTTTCAAAAAATCACTCCCATTCTTAAATTCTTAATTATTGTCATTATTACAATTTGACAATAATCTGCAAAATCCTTTTTGTTATCTCCAATAAATAGTATAATATAAATACTAACAGGAAATCAAAATATTAATGAAAAATTTTCTAAAGGAGGTTAGCTATAGATGAAAAATTTAGTTAAGAAAAGTTTTGCCTTTGGCCTAGGGTTGGCGATAACGAGTAAAGAACAAATTGAAACAATGGTTGATGATTTGGTAAAAAAGGGAGAAGTAGCTCCCGAAGAATCCAAAAGGGTTATTGATCAAATGTTAGAACGTGGTGAGGACGAAAGAGAACGATTAATGCATATGATTAAGGAGCAAGTACAACAAAATTTAAGAGAGTTAGATACTGCCTCAAGAGATGAAGTAGAAGAAATTAAAAGTAGATTAAGTCTACTAGAAAAAAAGGTAGATAAGATCGAATACCAAAGAAATAAAGATGATAGTGAAGAATAATTTAAGTGAGGTAAGGTGGTCTGTATGTTTAAACGGAGAATTAGGCAATTAAACCGCTACCGGGAAATTGTAGCTACTTTTACAAAACATGGGTTTGGATTCTTGATAGAAGAATTAGGCCTACACCATATGTTATCATTACCGGGTCGATTGTTAAAAGATAACAAACCACAAGAACCTAAACCAGTTGGAGTAAGACTTCGCTATGCATTTGAAGAATTAGGTCCGACTTTCATCAAACTTGGTCAACTATTAAGTACAAGACCGGATATTTTTCCAGAACATATAATCAGAGAATTAGATAAGTTACAAGACCATGTAGATGCTTTTACCTATGACTATGTTAAGGAAATCATTGAACAAGAATTCGAGACTTCTATAGATAATATCTTCAAAAATGTTAACTATAAACCTTTAGCAGCTGCGTCGATTGGTCAAGTCCATACGGCGCAGCTTAAATCGGGTCATGAAGCTGTAGTTAAAATACAAAGGCCAGGGATCACTTCAATTGTAGAAACAGATTTAGAAATATTATCAGATTTAGTTAGTCTTGCAGAACTTAGGTTTCAATTCGTATCTCAATATAATCTGAAAGAAATTGTACAAGAATTTAGTACATCAATAAGAAAGGAGTTAAATTACACATTAGAAGCTAGAAATACAGTGAAGTTTAAAAACATTTTTAAAGATAATAAAGATATTTACATACCTGAAATTTACTGGGACTATACAACTAAAAGAGTTATTACAATGGAACTAGTAAACGGAACCAAGTTAAAAAATGTTATGAAAGAATCAACTAATCATGATAAAAAGACGGTAGCAAAAAAGCTAACTGAATCTTTTCTTGAACAAGTCTTTATGGAGGGGTTCTTTCATGGAGATCCTCACCCCGGAAACTTTATAATTAAAAATAATGGAAGTATAGCGTTCACTGATTTTGGGATAGTTGGACAACTCACCCCTGAAATGAAAAATCGCTTTGCTTCACTAATGATATCTGTAATCAGGCAGGATGTTGATGGAATAGTAAAGAATATCATGAAAATAGGATTTCTTCCAGATGATGTAAATATTAATAGGTTAAAGCGAGATGTAATGATTGTAAGAGATAAGTATTATCATTTACCATTAAAGCAGATGAGTTTAGGAGAAGCTATAGAAGATTTTTTTGATCTAGCTTTTAGACATAAAATACAAATCCCATCAGACTTGACTCTTTTAGGTAAGACTTTTCTCACTTTAGAAGGAGTAGTTAAAGAATTAGACTCAGATATAAGTATAGTTGAAATAGCTGAACCTTTCGGTCATAAAATGGTTAAAGACAAGTTCAGCCCCGAAAACATATGGGATTCTTTGACTAATAATATTAAAGATTATGGGGAGATGATGTTTGAACTTCCCGGAGAAATAAGAGAATTAATGAGTGTTTTAAAAAAGGGAAAAGGTACTCTTGAAATTAAAGTGCCACAATTTGATACATTGCTAAAAAAACTTGACAGGATTGGAAACCGGCTGGCATTTAGTATTGTATTATTAGCATTTAGTATTATTATGTCTGGTCTAATAATAGGATCTTCTGTAAGTGATCGAGCATCAGTAATTTGGCAAGTTCCTGCTGTAGAGGTTGGTTTTATAATTGCAATGTTTATGTTTTTGTGGTTGTTATTTTCAATATTTAGATCAGGAAGGTTTTGACAAAAGGAGAAATGATTATGGACGAACAATTAGAATATATTATAAATGAATTAAAATATTTTTGGAGTAGATTTTATATTCAATTAATATTAATTTTTAATCTCATAGTAGGTATTTTTCTGTTATTTAAACAGAACCTACAAGAATTATCATCAATTGTTTTTTTAATAATTATGCACTTTTTCTTATATTTTTAACACCAACTTTATTCGTGATTTTTTTCAACAAAAGGCTCACCTCCCTTTCTAAGAAGTTATACTTTTTAAATGAACTGTCTTTTTGGTGGGTTATGACTGACATAACTATTGGGACATGCCTTTTGAGTTTTTGGATCGCAGCTATTGTTATATTAGAAATGCTATCAATTTTCGGTCTTTTACTTATGTATATAAATCTTTTAATATATATTATGTTTATACTCTCTTTAACTTTGTTGATTCATGTTTTAATTAAATATCGTAGTATTATCGCTATCCTGGTGGGTATAACGATACATATTACATTTTATGTACTAGCTATTTGGGCTCCTGTTTTTGAAAGTTTAGAAGTGAGATTTTTACCACATCATTTGTTTGTTGATATTGAGGGGATTTTAACATTAAATATACGCATAAGTGAATTAATCACTCCCCTAGCATTTACAGGTTTGTTAGTTTTGTTAATTAGGAAATTAATCTGTAGTCAACTAGAAGTAGAAAGACACAAGGGAGAAGAGGGATAAATATGATAGGTGAATTCACGATATCGTTATTTGATATAAGTATGAGTTTAACTGACGCAATGGATTTAGTTAGTCCTAATGTTGTTGATCATCATAAAAAAGTGTCCTATATCTCTTTAAATATAGGAAAAGAATATGGTTTAGATGATAACAGACTCGAAGAGCTAGTTTTAGCAGGACTTCTTCATGACAGTGGTGCTTTATCAGACAAGGAAAGAATAGATAATTTACGTTTTGAATTAGAAAAACCCCACCGTCATGCTGAAGTTGGTTTTCAATTATTAAAAGACTTACCGTACTTTAAAGATATTGCGAAAATGATTAGATATCATCATGTACCTTGGAACCAACAAAACCAATATAGTAACAATGATATCTTAATTGAAAGTCAAATTCTTCATTTAGCTGACAGGTTAAGTGTTTTAATAGAAGATGATAGTAATGTCTTAACCCAAAAAGATAAGATTATAAGTTTAATTAATAAAGAAAAGGGAGGACTTTTCGATCCTAAACTAGTAGATGCCCTTGAGTCTTTAGCAATAAAAGAATATTTTTGGTTGGATATAACTCATCCTGCTTTAGGGGAAAGGTTATTACTAAAAAATAGTGATAACTACAATTATGAGCTAGGAATAGATGAATTGATGGAAGTTTCAAAATCATTTCGCCGTATCATCGATCTGAGCAGTTCTTTTACAGCTACTCATTCAGATGGTGTAGCTATTACTGCAAAAAACATAGCATCAAGAGTAGGCTTTTCAGATTTTGAATGCAAAATGATGGAGATTGCCGGATATTTACATGATTTAGGGAAATTAGCTATACCTAATAAAGTGTTAGATAAACCCGGTAAGCTAGATGAAGATGAGTTTGATTTAATGAAAAACCACACATATTACACATTTCGATCATTAGAACGTGTTCCAGAATTATCCGTTATAAATACTTGGGCTTCTTTACATCATGAACGTTTAGATGGCAAAGGATACCCGTTTCACTATTGTGAAAGAAATTTACCATTAGGGAGTAAGATCATGGCAGTTGCAGATGTGTTTACTGCTATTACGGAAGAACGTCCATATCGAACAGGTATGTCTAAAGACAAAGTTATAAAAATACTAAAAGAAATGAGTGAAACCAAAAAGCTAGATCAATATATTGTAGATATCGTTATTAAGGATTTTGATTATTTCGACCAAATTAGAAAAAAGGCTCAACAACAAGATGAGAACATAATGATATAACTTAATAATGTTAGATATATCGCTTCCAAGTTAATAAAGTGTGTAAACTTCTTTGTACATTTGTAGTCTAAACTTAAAACCATTATATAACCAAACTTTTCTTCTATGGTCCAATGAGTCAGGCCCTTTAGAATAGGGTGAGCTACTCCAACTTTTGTATAATCTGCGAACCTACTCAAAAAAATTCCAACTCCAAACCGCAAGTTGTGAAGTGGTGGTAGTTGTTCAATATAATTTTGTGTAAGTGCTCGTTGACCGTTTAAAATTCCGCAAAAATTTTGTGTTTCCTCCATATGATAACATTCCAATTTTCCTATCTATATTATTATTTCTTAGTGGGAATAATAAATTTTCAATATGTCGTTTTGCCAAATTGATCAAATTAGCATCTAAAAAAACTAAAAAGGGGGATTCTTTAACAAAATCGATTCCGTATGTAATGCAGCTCCTTTCCCTAGGTTGAATAATAATGTTTGGTTATATGTTAAGTTATTATATTGGCATAAGGATATTTACAATAACATTTAAAACTTCTTGAATTCTATTCTCTTCATTATAGGCTAGTATGAGAAAAGTAAAACTGTTATCCAATTAAAGGTCACTCCTAAAGTTGAATATTGTTTTTTAATACTATTCGCTTAGTAATAAATGTATTATATTTAATTTGTCCTCCCTCTTGACTTCACTTTTTGATCTGTGGTAATATAATTAATGTCGCACGAAGCGACGAAAGATTAAAATTATTAATAAAGTTTGACTTCTCAAAATGGATATGGTATTATATAATTCCTGCTAGAGAGCAGTTAAATTGTTCTTTGAAAACTGAACAGGATGCAAGCGTTAAGTTTTGAATAAATAAGCCAGATCGGCTTTTCTAATTAAATTTAATTAGGAGGGTTTGATCCTGGCTCAGGACGAACGCTGGCGGCGTGCTT
>NZ_NIQC01000040.1 GCF_002216005.1 Natranaerobius trueperi | reverse complement strand
AGACCGAGAGTTTGCATCAGGCTTCCTTCAGACTCCACCTCACGATGGACGCCCTTGCCATTTGCTAACAGTTCCTACCACCAAGCCTGTAGCGGACTTTCACCGCCTAGCTACCGCCCATGCAGGGCAAACTGAAAAG
Organism: Natranaerobius trueperi; assembly: GCF_002216005.1. NCBI lineage: Bacteria > Bacillati > Bacillota > Clostridia > Natranaerobiales > Natranaerobiaceae > Natranaerobius > Natranaerobius trueperi. The sequence goes on along the minus strand of NZ_NIQC01000040.1, from coordinate 15,255 downwards.
GTACCTCAATACATTTGAGGTACCTTTTATTATTAACTATATTTTAGATTATCAACATTCACTTCTTCAATAAATGTTGTAACTAAATCAATAGCTGCTTTTAAATCATCTTTATGAATCATTTCATTTACTGTATGTACATATCTACAAGGTATTGAAATTGACCCTACAGGAATCCCTGATTTAGTTCTTTGGATTCCTCCTGCGTCAGTACCTCCTTTAGCTAGTATTTCCATTTGATGTTGTATATCTTTTTCACTAGCAAGGGTTTTTAGAGTTTTTACTACATTGTGATTTGCTATAGATGCAGAGTCCATTAACTTAATTGCTGCACCATCTCCAAGTTTAGTTACTTGCTCAGCTTCTTCTCCACCAGGAATATCAGCAGCAATAGTTACATCAATTGCAATACCTACATCAGGCTCAATATCAAAAGAAGATGTTATTGCTCCACGTAAACCAACTTCTTCCTGGCTAGTTGCCACAAGATAAATGTCTGCTTCATGATCTTTTGCGTTTTTAGCAGCTTCTAACATTGCAAATACTCCTACTCGATCATCAATAGCTTTACTTGTATAGGTTTCTCCTAATTCTAAAAAGTCTTGTTTTAGGGTTACAGGGTCTCCTATTTCAACCATTTCTTTAACCTTATCTGCAGGCATTCCTAAATCAACAAAATAATCCTTTACTTGTGGTTGTTTCTTCTTTTCTTCAGCTGATAATAAATGAATTGGTTTAGTACCAGGTGCAATATTTCCAACTAATTCTTCTTTTCCATGAACAACACAGCGTTGAGCCATAAGTGTTCTAGGGTCAAATCCCCCTACAGGATGTAATCTAATAAAACCATTCTTATCAATATGTTTCACAATAAAACCAATTTCATCCATATGGCCTGCAAGCATTATCTTTTTATTACCTGTTCCCTTTTTAACTCCAATTAAACTTCCTAAAGCATCCACTCTTACTTCATCACAAAATTCATTCATCTCTTTTTTAATTACTTCCCTAATTTGTTCTTCTCTACCAGGTATTCCTGGTGTTTGAGTTAACTTCTTAAATAAATCTACATTCATAGATAATCCCTCCTAAATTTAATTTATTTTTAGCTCCCTGCAAAACTCAAAACGTCTGCCATAAGAGGATTTTACAGGGTATTTCAACAGGAACCCCTCCACTTCATATCGAAATATTGATTAGGAATATTTCTTGGGAGGTGATCCTGTGAAAGATCAAATTTCTTTCTTTGATTACTCTGATGAGTTTCAAAAGTTAGATTCTCATTCGAAACTCAAGAAACTTTCTCATTACATAGATTTTGCTGAAATTATTCCTCAGCATGTAAGAGATCGTTATTACAATCAAACAGGACGACCGCCTTACTCTATTGAATCCATGCTTTCTGCTTTAATAATTCAAAAGCTTGTTTCCATACCAACGGTTGAGCTTTTGGTTAGCTTTCTTGAACTTTCAAGACCGCTTAAGAATCTATGCGGCTTTACCGATTCTGTTCCTAATCCTTCAACTTTTACTCGATTTAAACAAAAACTAAGTGAGGAAGATTATAAAGAAATATTACATAAGTTAGTTGAATTAACTGAACCCTATTTGAGGAATGTTGACCCTTTTGATTCAACCCTTCTCGTCCTTGATACCACTGGATTCGAGATCCCTGTTAAAGAGAACAATCCTAAATATTTCTATTCTCTTAAAAGAAAGGTCGAGAAGGGAACTCCTAAAAGACCTGAACATGAATTAATTGCACAAAACTATTAGTAAAATGCCTAAACGTTCTAAAGCTGAGCCCAAGGCTAAACTTTCTTACACCAATGGTCATTTTGCTTACGCTTTTACTGGTGCTGTATTGACAGATAGGTTTGGTGTTATTAGAGATATTGAACTTTTTGAGGGAAAAGATTCTACTACTTTAAAATCCCATAATGAATAGCTTTAAGAAACGTCATGATATTCAAAGATACAATATTTTTACAGCTGATGCCGGCTTTGATAGTACTGAAAATTATCGCTTCTTGATAAAAGAATGTTCTTTAAAGCCAGTAATTAGTAAAAATCGTAGAAACTCTAAAAAACTAGGTGAAAATTTTAATGAACATGGTATTCCTGTTTGCCCTAAAGACAGTAGCCTTATTTTCAAATATGATGGTTATTGTAATTCACTCAAAAGAATCAAATGGGTTTGCCCTTTAAATAGAAAGCAAGGGACTAAACGTTATAGTAAATGTTCTAGTCCATGTACTGAGTCAAAGTATGGACGGGTAATTTACACCTATCCTAAAGACAATTATCGTTTTCATACTCCTATTCCAAGAGGTTCTAGACTTTGGAATAGGGTGTACAAGAAAAGAGTAGCATCTGAACATGCTATCTCTAGACTTAAACTACCACTTAATCTAGGGCAATTAAATGTTAGAGATTTTCATAGTGTTTTTTCTAAATTTGCGTTATCTGCTATTGCTCAAAATATTGTTGCTTTAATTGCTTGTAGATCTGCATTTAATGAAAAAATCAGATCAATCCGTTGGATTGCTGCTAAATTATTAACTTGAGGAGTGATTCATCTTTTACCTTAGACTTTAAAATTCAAAGAGATTTGATTTTTAAAAATCCCTTTAAATCAAATTCGGGATTTTAAATCTTTTTTAGTTAATTAGTTTTGCAAGCGCCTATTAATTTATTTTACTAACCTTAGCATACACTGTAAAGCTTTATAGATTACTTTCAGGTCCTTATGTGTATATTTTACTGTTTTTTTGTCTAGCTTACTTTCAGGTAAAAAAGCTGCACATTCTGCTTGCCCTCTATCTTTAAAAGTAACACTTAACTCTATTGGTGAAGTTACAGAAGTAGGGATCAATTTCTCTAAATCTGTTACGGTTCTATAAGCTTTCTCCTTAAGCTGCTTATAAGCTTGTTCTGGAGTTATACATTTTGCTGAATATCGTGAGAAAGCTGTTTTAACTTGGACTGTATTGACTTCAGGTCCTAAAAGAGTTTTAGCCTCTTCAATTACTTTATCATCACCTGTTACAAGTCCAATAGGTACCCCATAATAGCCAGCTAACAAACTATTAAAACCCGCTTCTCCTACTTCATTACCATTCAAGCGAATTTCTCCCACTACACTTCCACTATATGAGTGAGATAAAACTCCTGGGTTTCCCTCTTTTGAGTGGTACCCTATTAGAAAAGCCACATCAAATTCTTCACTTAACCCAGACATCATACCATTTAATTTAGGTGTACCTGTAATTAATTCTGCTTCAGGTTCTAATTCTTCAATCAAAATATTTGTCATTGGACCATGGGCATCATTAACTAATACTGAATTTGCTCCTCCTTGAAAAGCTCCTCTAATAGCTGCATTTATTTCATTAGTCATAAGTTTTCGTGCCCGTTGATATTCGTGGTTTTTTTGATGAAGATATTCTTTGTCTACAATACCCGAAATCCCTTCTAAATCAGCAGAGATATAGACTCGCATTATATAACTCCTCTCCTTAAAGATAATCGAGTTTAAACACAGGTTTAATTTCCCCAACCTTTTCTTTTTTAGCATTAGTAATGTTCTGTGTATAGTATTTTTGTAAATCACCTAGTTCATCATCAGTAATTGCTTGTAATTGACGTAAAACTTCTAAGGTTATTGTCGAAATAGGTTCATTAGATCCATCTTCAACCTTTATAGCTACTCCTAATTTTTTGTGTGGTATAGCAAAACAAAACACACCTTGAGCTCCACCTTTTGCAATAATCTTTCCTTTTGTTGATTGCATTAATTCTGTATTAAACTTCCCTATACCTGATACCATTTCTGGATGTTTGGTCATAGCTTTTTGTACGATATGAAGAGAAAGGTTTATATCTCTAGGAAGTTTTTCATCATTAAATCTACTATAAGCATAAGCCATGTTTTTAATAGGCATCCCATAAACAGGTACGCCACAACCGTCTTTTGCTATATAGACGTTTTCTAGTGAAACATCAGTCAATTTTGATATAATATCTATCATCAGTTTTTGTATGGGATGATCTTCTTTCCAGTAATCCTTTCTTTTTTCTTGGATTAACTCTTTTAAAGCAAGCATACCTGAATGTTTACCTGAACAGTTATTATATACTTCTGTTGGATCACTATTTTCACGTATCAAACGATTTCTTACCTCTTTATCACCAGGTGGATGTGTTCCACAAGAAAGATCACTTTCCTGTAAACCTATCTTTGATAATATTTCTTTAACTGTTTCTGTATGTATATTTTGAGCCATATGTGAAGCACACATAACAGAAATCTCTTTTAGATTTAAATCATATTTTTCTATCCCACCTCTTTGAATTAGGGGAATAACTTGAAAAGGCTTAGCTGCACTTCTCCAGTAAGTAACTTTATTCGGATTACCAACACTAGCCACTAAATCACCTTTTTGATCTACAACCGCAATAGTCCCCTTATGCACACTTTCCACCAATTGTCCTCTTCGTTTATGAATCAGACTTTGCCCCAAACTCGACCCTCCTTTTGTTTATAATTGATCTTGATAAGCAAAAATTGCCGGCACCCCTCCAGTGTGTAAGAAGATTATTGAATCATTAGAAACTATTTTGTTTTCTGTTAAGTCTAAAAGTCCTGTCATAGCTTTTCCTGTATATACCGGATCTAATATAACACCTTCTGTTTTTGCAATCAGTTTAATGCTTTCAATAGTCTGTTGATCGGTTTTTCCATAGCCTGGTCCAATATAATCATCATATATAGTTGGTTTTGGTAGGTTCTGTTCACGAAAATCTTCTTTAATATCAAGAAAATCTAATGTTTCATTAATTATGGCTTCAACTGTCTCTGACATAACTGTACTATTTCTAGTAACACTTATACCTATAACTTTGAAATTCAAATTCCATATCCACTTAGCAATCAACAGTCCAGCCATTGTTCCTCCAGAACCTACTGGAAGAATTACAGCAGTGTTTTTGATATCTTTATATTCTAACTGTTCCCCTAACTCTTTACCAGCTCTAATATAACCTAATGTACCAATTTCGTTAGAACCACCCAAAGGTATTTTATATGGAATATTTCCATATTTTTTAAGACTAGTCTCAAGTTCTTGTATTTTATTCTGAATTTCAAATTCATCTGTTACTAAATGTATATTCGCATCCATTAAATTATTTAATAATAAGTTACCATTTTGTCGAAATTGAGATCTTTCTTCTCCATATTTTAGCACTAACTCGGATTTTAACCCATACTTCCTTGCAACAGCTGTAGTTAGTCTAGCATGATTTGATTGAATGCCTCCTGTTGTGATTACAGTATCAGCACCTTTTTGAATTGCATCATAGATGAGATATTCAAGTTTTCGGACTTTGTTTCCTCCTAAACAAATACCCGTTACATCATCTTCTTTTATATAAATACTAGATTCATTTTCTCTAGATAGATTATTCAAATTTCTGAAAGGTGTAGGTTCAGAAACTAGCTTAACTCTATTTTGCAAAAAATTAAGAACTTTCAAGTGATCACCCTTCCTTTTATACTTTAAAAACACAAAAAACGCAGTGTACTACACTACGCTTTAAATATCTACTAAACCTAAACTTATTTTCAATGCTTCATCTATTTTCTCCATCAAATTTTTATCAATATGAGTAATTTTTTCTTTTAATCGTTGTTTATCTATTGTACGTACCTGTTCGAGCAAAACAACAGAATTTCTATCTAAATTATACTTATTCGCTGTTATTTCAACATGAGTAGGTAATTTAGCCTTTTGAATTTGAGAGGTGATAGCTACAACAATCACCGTAGGACTATAACGGTTCCCGATATCATTTTGTACCACCAATACTGGCCGAACTCCACCCTGTTCAGAACCTATAACTGGGCTGAGATCAGCATAGTATACGTCTCCTCGTCTAATAGTCAATTCGCTCACACTCCACTCACCAATTCTTCCGTTAATTGATCAGCTTCATTTTCGGCCTCTAGAGCTTCATTGGCCAGTTCCAAATTGATTTCTGCCATTTCTTCGTATCCTTGTTTCATATATTCTCTAATATTATTCTTTCTCCTTTCCTCTATATATAAGCGCATAGCTTTTCGCACAAATTCACTTCTACTTCTACACTTCTCTGAGGAGACAATACCATCTACTTCTTTTAATAATTGTTCTGGTAAACTTATCATAATTCGTTCTGTTCTAGACAAAATTACTCCACCTCCCAAACTACAAAACACTAAGTAATACAAAATATTCCTTAAAACTATAGGGTTACTAATCTAATTTTAAGGATGGCACAATCAAAATTATATCTTTTTATCTATAAAAACGCAAGAAATAATATAACACTGCACATACTAGTATTAACAATCGTGGGATAACTAATTCATTTTACTAGTTAGAGATTTCTTTTTAACAACTCTGTTATTTTTTAGATACAGTCTAGGAACTCTCTTATCAATCATACACACAACTTCATAATTAATTGTCCCTAATTTATCAGCAATTTCATCTACTGTTATTTCTTTACCTCCTTGATTACCAAAAATGACCACTTCATCGCCAATATTTATATTAGATACATTATTTGCTATGAACATGCATTGATCCATACAGATTGATCCAATTACAGGGACACGAATTCCTTTAATTAGTGCTTCACACTTGTTAGTTAAAATTCTTGAAAAACCATCTGCATACCCAATGGGTAATGTACCTATTTTGCTTTCTTGGTCTGTAATATATTTTCTACCATAACTAATTGAAGTACCCTTCGGAACTATCTTAAGGAAAGCTACCTGTGATTTAAGAGTCATAACAGGTTTTAAATCAACAGTTTTACGCATATGGGGTGATGGATATAATCCATAGAGTGCTAATCCTACTCTAACCATATCAAAGTGTGTGTCTTGTAAATCAATCGTCGCCGCACTATTAGCAGAATGCTTTATTGGGATGTTAATTTTTTCTTCTTGAAGTGAAGTTAAAATATAATTGAAAGAATCAAGCTGTCTTTTAGTATAACTTTTATCTTTATCATCAGCAACAGAAAAATGAGTAAAAATTCCTTCCACCTTTAGGTATGGTAGCTCGTTTATAATTTTAACAAATTCTACTGTCTCATCTGGAGTAACTCCAACTCTTCCCATACCAGTATCTACTTTTAAATGAACATAAGCAGTTCTACCCATATTAACTGCTCGTTCTGAAAATGCTTTAGCTACTTCATAAGTGAAAATTGTGGATGTTATACCATATTTAATACAAGCATCTGCATGATCAGGCGGTGTATACCCTAAAACTAGTATAGGTGCAGCTATTCCTGCTTTTCTAAGTTCAATAGCTTCTTCTAACATAGCTACCCCTAAATAATTAGCACCTTTATTTAATACTTCTTTTGCAACTTCTACTGCACCATGTCCATATCCATCTGCTTTAACAACAGCCATTATTTTTTTACCTTGTACTAATTTTTTTATTTGTTGAAAGTTATGAGAAAGGTTGTCCAGGTCTATTTCAGTAAATGTTGGTCTTATAGGAATTAAATCTGACATAATCTCACCTCAATTAGATAAGGTTATGGCTTCTTTATCATTATATTCCAGGTTATAATGAATTATCCTTCCTAATTCGAATCTTTTTGACCTACAACTTCAACAGATTTTACATTCTGAAGCTGTTCTATATTTTGAATCACAGTCTGAATATCTAATATAAGAAATTGTGTGTCAAAAAATATTGATACATTTGAAACTCCATGAATTGGTATACCTTGATTTATTGTTAAAACATTAGCTCTAGCTGCCGCTAATACTTTTAGGACCTCTGCTAGTGCTCCTGATCTATCATTTAACATTATCACTACACTCAATATCCTATTTCCATTACTTTATAAAAAGTGAAAATATGATCTTGTATTTATAATAGGCGCTTCTACTCATTCCAACATCTCTTACAGCTTGTGAAATATTATAATTTGAACTCCCTTGCAGTAATTCTTTAACTTTAATAGTTTTCTTTAAAGCTTGTGGTAATACAGATTTACCAACCAAAAAATAATTTTCTTTTTTATTTTCAGTAACATTTTTTTGGAGCCTTCCCATATTTTAAGTCCACCATCTTTGTTCAAATTTTCGCATTTTTGTTAATTATACCACAAGGCTTTATCACTTTAAATAAGATAGGCCATAGCAAAACTATGGCCTATCTTATTTAATAGAAGAGACAAATTCTAAAATTTTATCAAGCCCCTTGGGACTTATAATAATTAATCTTAACTGACTTGTTTGCATCCAGGTAACCATGTTAAAGTTTTTGTCATCAAGGTACAATAACTCTTGTTCTTCATACTTAATATATTCATAGTCATGTAATTCACTAATAGATTTAAATTCGCTTTTGTCATCATCTAACTTATTTTGAATTAATATAATATTTTCCTTCGTGTCATTACCTTTTAAAAATCCCATAGAAACCCAGTTTGTAACTTCACAAACATGTGTTGACTTCAAATCATAATCTGTTGTTTTGGGTAGATATGGTTCAAAGCTAATAGATAGTTCTGAAAAATCTTCTTTATCGAAAGTTTGTAACTGACAGCTTGGTTTAAAATGACTCTTAAAAGCCATTTTAAGTAACTTTTCATCAAAATCATCAACTGTAACCGTGGATTTATCCAGAGTAGCTTTTTTATATTTAACTTCTGCATAAGGTGGTCGATCAACTTCTCTATATAGTTTTAACTTAACTGGTTTTAGACCATTATCGAGTTCTAGTTGAAAGTATTGGATTCCCTTTTGATTATAGTTTACAGTTAGCAAGTAGTTTGAATCTTTTTGTTCAACTTCTACATCAGTCTCTTCATTTGCTAACACCTCAATTACTTCATAAAAAAGAAAGGAAAGTTTATTTGGTAGTTCACCCCGTGGTATTTTATAGTGTTCTTGTAAACCCATATGAAAAATGCTGACTTCTTCTTTTTCAGTTATAAAAATTTGTTGGTCCTCAATATTTTCAGAAAATATATCAACTCTTAATTTATCTGGATTTAAAAATCTCTCCTCAATTTCGTATTCCCTTAACTTATCATGATCTATATCTCTTATTTTCAGTTTACCTTTAAGATGATAATCATTTAATTCCTCTAAATTACCTTGTGCCCATTTGTGAACTTCATCTTCAGTTAGACTTTTACAAGCTGGTAAAAATAAAATAATTAAGATAAAAAGACTTAACACAACTATAGCTTTAGGTGTAGATATTTAATACACCCCCATTATACTAAGATAATGCCCTAATAACATCCGCTCTACTAACAATTCCTATTAATTTTCCTTTTTCTGTTACTAGTACTCTTTTTATCTCTTTTTGATCCATAAGAGTTGGTAATTCTTCAACGGGTGTATCGGGGGTTACTGTTACAACATCTGTACTCATTAATTGGACCACTTTTGTTGCAACATATTTTTGTAATTGCTCAAAATATTCATCTTGGCTCTCTGTAAAAATTATTCCACCTAAAAACTCAATATAACCAGGTGGATCAATTTTTTTATGCTTTCCTAGTAGATCACCTTCAGTAACTATACCCATAATCCTGTTATCTTCATCAATTACTGGAAGTCCGCTTATATTTTTCTCAGACATAATTTTTGCAGCTTGATCTACTGTTGTCTCTGGAGAAACAGTAATCAATTCTTTTGTCATTATATCTCTTGCAAACATTTTATTCTCCCCCTTCTTTTTTTAGAACTCTTATATTCCTGTAAATAACATAAACCTTTAGACAAATTATTCACTAAATCCCCAGCTTTCATTCCATATACTCCTAGTGACTCTTTTGCTAGGTCACCAGCTAATCCGTGTAAATATACACCTAAAATAGATGCTTTTTTAACACTCAAACCTTGACCAATTAATGAAGTTATAACGCCTGTCAATACATCACCACAACCTCCAGTTGCCATACCTGGATTACCAGTGTTGTTAATATAAAGTTCTTTTTCAGGCGTGGTGATAATGGTTGGAGATCCTTTTAAAACTACTACACTATTCCAATCGCATGCAAACTTCAAAGCTAATTCAAAAGAATTATATTTTATCTCTTCTATAGTATATCCAGTTAACCTACTAAATTCTCCGATATGTGGTGTGACAACTTTTTCTGCTTCTGTAATTGCTAAAAGTTCACTTTCGTCTTGTAGTACATTTAAAGCATCAGCATCTAATACCAAAGGTTTAGTTGAATTTTTTAGTACACTTTTAACTACTTTTTTTGTACCTTTATGCTGTCCTAAACCTGGGCCTATAGCTATTACATCATAAGATTTTACAATTACTTCATCGATTTCTGTAATTTTTCCGTTATCAGACGGGAGACCTAAAGTCATCACTTCTTCTGTTAGCTTTGATTGTACAGTTTGTACTTCTGATTCTGGTACTGCTAATGTAGTAAGCCCACTACCAGACATAAGTACTCCATGAGCAGTTAAAACACCAGCTCCTAGCATATTTTTAGAACCAGCAATAATTAGCGACTTTCCAAAATCACCTTTAAAAGAATCTCCCTTTCGTTTTGGTATCAGAGATGAAATCGTTTCCATAGTTAAAAAGCGATAATCAGATGTAACACTATTTGTAACCCATTCCGGTATCCCAATTGGAGCAACATATAGCTTTCCAACGTAACTTTTAGCTGGATATAGTAGTAACCCTACCTTTGGTAAAGCGAATGTTATAGTTATATCAGCATCAATTGCGACACTTTCAACAGCTCCAGTATGACCATTAACACCTGATGGTATATCAACACTAATTACAATATTTTGATCTATTTTAGCTTCATTGACTATTTCGATACTTGTTTTGTGTGGTTCTCTTGGTTCTCCAGTTAACCCAGTCCCTAATAAAGCGTCAATTATTACATCTGCTTGAGTAGTTAAATTCTTTATATTAGAAAAGTCATTAATCTCTTTATGTATTGTTATATCGTCTCTTTTTCTTATTATTTCCCAGTTAGTTCTCGCATCACCTGTTAAATTCTCTTCCTTTCCTACGAAAAATAACTGTACATTTATACCTATACTCGCGAGTTGTCTAGCAATAGCAAAACCATCTCCACCATTATTACCTGATCCTGCTATTATAACAATCACAGGGTCATTAGTTGAAAGTTTTTTCAGGACAATATTTGTAACAGCATTTGCTGCGTTTTCCATCAAAATAACTCCAGGAACACTAGCATCAGAGATTGCTAAATTATCAATTTGATTCATTTCTTTAGGTGTTACGACTTGCATCTTATCACCTCCCATCATGAACCTTATTTATATAATTATATAAAAATAAAATAGTACCTCCTAAAAGTACCATTAAATAAAAAAGCTCTCCTCACGGTAATATTCTGTACCTTAAGGAGAGCGATTACTAGTTTAATGATGATGTTCATCTGAGTCATCTTCAGTTTCTTCACCTAAGTAATTCTTTATTGCTTTATGAAGTACATCAGCTGCTATATTAGAACAATGAAGTTTGTTTTTTGGTAGACCATCTAGCTCTTCAGCTACATCTTTATTAGTAACCTTTAAAGCATCATTAATATGCTTACCTTTTACCATTTCTGTAGTAATACTACTAGTTGCAATTGCCGCACCACAACCAAATGTTTTAAACTTTATATCTTCAATTTCCTCATTTTCATTAACTTTGATTGTTATTCTCATTATATCTCCACAAGTTACATTTCCTACTTCTCCAATTCCATTTGCATCTTCTACTTCCCCCACATTTCTTGGATTTTCAAAATGATCCATAACTTTATCATTATACATAAATACCCCTCCAATTATTAACTGTAATTAGCTTCTTTACCTTTCCACAGAGAAGACATTTCTCTAAGTCGATTAATTACTTCAGGAATTGCTTCTAATACATACTCAATTTCTTCTTCAGTATTATCTTTACCTAGAGTAAGTCTTAGTGAACCATGAGCTGTTTGATGACTTAACCCCATAGCCATTAATACATGTGAGGGATCTAATGACCCAGATGTACATGCTGAACCACTTGAAGCTGCAATTCCTTTCATATCTAAATTTAATAGTAGCGATTCACCTTCTATATACTCAAAGCTCACATTTACATTACCCGGAAGACGTTTTTCTGGATGACCATTTAGCTGTGTATCTTCAATAGAAGTTAATTCTTTAATTAATCGATCTCTTAAGGCTGTAATTTTTTTGCTTTTTAATTCTAGTTCAGAAACTGCCAAAGAAATTGCCTTTCCAAGTCCAACAATTCCAGCCACATTTTCAGTTCCTGGTCGTATTTTTCGTTCCTGTGCTCCTCCGTGAAAAATCTTATCTAGCTTAGTACCTTTTCGTATATAAAGTGCACCAATTCCTTTTGGACCGTACATTTTATGAGCTGATAGTGACAACAGATCTACTGCTAACTCATCAACGTTTACTGGAATACTACCTACAGTTTGAACAGCATCACTATGAAACACAATATCATGTTCTTTGGCTATTTTAGCTAGCTCTGCGATAGGTTGTATAGTTCCTACTTCATTGTTTGCATGCATAATTGTGATAAGAATTGTATCTTTACGTATCGCTTCTTTTAAGTTATTAGGATCTAACAAACCATTGTTATCAACAGGTAGATACGTTACTTCATAACCCTTTTTCTCCATAGCCTCACAAGTATCTAAAACAGCGTGGTGCTCGATCTGTGAAGTAATAATATGTTTTCCTTTATCTTTTAATTTTTCAGCAACTCCTTGGATAGCTAAATTATCAGCTTCAGTACCACCGGAGGTAAAAAGTATTTCATCAGAATAAGCTCCGATTGCCTGACCAACTTGTTCTCGAGCATCTTCTACAGCTTTTCTAGCATCTCTACCAAAGCTGTGTATACTTGATGGGTTTCCAAAATTACCTTGAAGGTAGGGCGTCATTTCTTCGAATACTTCAGATCTAATAGGAGTCGTTGCTCCATGATCTAAGTAAATCCTTTTATTCATTATAATCGCCTCCTGACTTTTCATTAGAACTATCTGATACTAAGTCCTCTAAAGTAAATTCATCTAAGACTTCTGTAATTCTGTCTCTTAATTCCTTCCATACATTTCGAGGTGCACAAATAGAAGATCTATCACAATCATTGTTCTCACTGTTATCTACACAACTTACAGGTGCAATTGGACCTTCAACTACTTTTATTATATCTCCAACAGTTATATTATTTGGAGGTTTAGCTAAAACATATCCACCTTTAGCTCCTCTTAAGCTTTTAACTAGATAATGCTTCTTTAAATCTAAAAAAATTTGTTCCAAGTATTGGTAAGATATACCTTCAATTTCACTTATTTCCCGTAATGATAGCGGACCTTTTTCGTAATTATATGATAATTGAACAAGGGCTCTGACTCCATATTGACCACGTGTGGAAAGTTTCATTTTTAACACCTCACATTAGTAACACACTTATTCATTAGTAATTTAATAAGGAATTAAAACAAAAAAATATAAATTAATTCTTACGATTTTTATAAGAATTAATTTAATTGTAAGTTTTTTTAAACTAAATGTCAAGTGTTCTCAAACATTACTTCCATAAAATCGCATTAGCTACAGCCGTTTCTTTTGAATGTGAAATTGATAGGTAGATTGCTGAAATATGGAGTTCCTTGGAGTACTCTAAAGCGTAACCATATAAATTTACTTGAGGCTTTCCATGACAATCAGACCAAATATCTATATCTTTCCAGTTCACTTTACCTAGACCTGTCCCTAGAGCTTTTCCAATCGCTTCTTTCGCAGCAAATCTACCTGCTAAAAACGAGTATATATTAGACTTTTCATTTAATGTTTTCTTTTCATTTTTAGATAGTATTCGTAAGGAAAATTTTTCAGGCCTTCGTTGATATGCTAATTGTATACGTTTCAACTCAATTACATCAATACCTATTCCAATAATCATATTTACACCTTCTTTAGTAAATGCTTAAATCTAATTTTTCTATTAACTCTTCAAGTACATCAAAGCCTACAATACTAGTACCTTTAGTGTTTAGAGAAGGGCCATAAAAACCAATTCCCATTCTATTTGGCACTACACCTAAAATACCTCCTCCGACACCACTTTTAGCTGGTATACCCACCCTCCTAGCAAATCTTCCTGACTCATCATAAAAACCGCTCATTGCCATAATAGTTCTAACTTGTCTACATACCATAGGAGGGATTAATTGTTCACCAGTTAGGCTTTTACCATCTTGAGAGTATACAAGCGCAATATTAGCTAAATCACTAGCTGTTAAAGAGATTGAACAATGTCTAAAATATGTATCTAAAACATCTTCAACTTCACCTAATAATACATTAGCATCTTTTAAGTAATATGCTAAAGATATATTTTTGTTTCCAGTTCTTCTTTCAGAAATAAACACCTCCTCATTTACACTAATTTCAGGGTTGTTAGCTAGTTTTCTAGTAAAATTCAATATACGATCCATTTTTTCTTGAGAGGTTTTACCATTGATTAAAGAAGTCACAACAATGGCACCAGCATTTATCATAGGATTTGGAGGATAAGCAGAACTAATCTCTAATGGTAGGATAGAATTAAATTTATCTTCTGTAGGTTCCGCTCCAACACGACTAAAAACAAAATCTTCTCCTTGATCTAATATAGCCATAGTAAGAGTGATTATTTTAGAAATACTTTGTATAGTAAACGGTAACAAATAATCACCAGAATTGTACCTAGACCCTTTTATATCTATAATGCTAATACCTGCTAAATGCTGTTGGGGATTAGTTAACGCTGGTATGTAAGACGGTAAACTTCCTTGCTGACATAAAGGTCTATGCTTTTCTATCAGTTCATCTAACAAACCATTTTCAAGTGAATAAGTAATATTAAAACCCCCTTAAAATAAAAATAAGACCTATCTTTAGGTCTTAGTATAACAGATTATTTACTAAATATTAAACTTAAAATAAAAAATGGCTCCCCAGGCAGGATTCGAACCTGCGACCTACCGGTTAACAGCCGGGCGCTCTACCACTGAGCTACTGAGGAACATTTATATAGTGCCCAGCGAAGACCTACTCTCCCAGGAGCTTTCGCTCCCAGTACCATAGGCGCAGGAGGGCTTAACTGCTGTGTTCGGCATGGTAACAGGTGTATCCCCTCCGCTATTTTCACCGGGCTAGAAATCAAATAT
>NZ_NIQC01000039.1 GCF_002216005.1 Natranaerobius trueperi | reverse complement strand
TAAAGGTGGTAAGGTTTATTATCTACCGAGTAAGCGCTGGGAAAGATTGAATAAAGGTTTAGATAAAGCTTATCATCGCAGGCGATGTATGCTATAGCTAACGACCTGGCAAAGGAATATGATTATGAGCTAAATGTAAGAGAGTTTATTGTGCCGGTGTGGCACAAATCTTTCAAGAGATATTAACAGTGCAGTTAATATCGCAATAAAAGATAATTTATTGCCTGGCTCGGGCCATGCAAACTGAAATTTGTCCCAGCCTGTGTATTGCTGGATGGAGCTATCGGTCTTGTAAAATACACTTAACTGATATTTCATCCATTGATATGAGTGTATAGGTTTATATCCATGCAAAGGAATTAAATCAAAGAGATGATACTCTTTGAGAAAACTTGCTTACCTGAACAAGTTTCGATGTTTTTAAGTAAGTTTTGTAGAGCGGGAGATTATAAAAATGTTTAAGGAAAAAAGATAAGAATTTGCACCTAATTTAGGTGCAAATTTCTTTTTAAACATAACTTTGGATGCTACGTGATAACATATTATCTTTAGGTAAAGTGAAGCGTGTCATTAAAAAACAGATAGGTATTACAAAAGCGCCTATACTTATATATTTATAATGAAAATATCGTTCAACATACATGTAACAAAGCATGGTACCCGATGCACCATGTGGCAAATTCAAATTGATTGTGGCCTCGCTTAATTTATTATTTTTTGTAAAAGTGTTCTGGTTTTATCTCTTCAATCCCATTAACCTCATCTAGATTCAGGGCTCTATCAGTATCGACGATAGTACCATCGCTGTATACAATTTGAACAATATTACCATCTTCATCTTTTTTTACTTGTGCTATTCTGTATGACATTATCGGCGCCCCCTATTATAAGATTATTGTGTGAGCATTCCATTACCTCTTATATATATTTTTCAGCTTTATTCAAAATTTTATGCGCTTCATAAAAGTTATGAGCTACAGTACTGTTTTCAACAAATACTCAATTCTAATAAACCTGTCCTTTCCCATGTAATTCCTGTTGTTTTTCTAGCTCCTCGTAATTTAGATCATTTCTTTCTTTTTTTTTGAAGAAAAATCAGAGTGGCCTTCCCTTTTACTTTGCACATTCTTACTCTGATGGAAAAATAGGCACTAACGAACGACATAACAGCTTGATTAGACGTTCATCCCAACAAATACAAGATTTGCTCACCATTGTTACCGGCTCTACCAAATCTTGTATTTTACATTTCTTTATATCTAATTGGAAAAATCATCAAACACTATTAGAAATGAACTGAAAATAGGGTACTAGTAACTTAAATCTAGGTTCAAAGAATATATGAAAATAAGAAAAACTACGGACCAAAATTCTACAAAAAATTCATCTAAAATTAATATCTCTTTAGATGTCAACGTTCTTTGAAATTACATCCAAATTATGATATAATTTAACGAAATAGTGAGTTAAAGAAAAGTTCACGAAGTACACGAATAATAATATTTTGCTTTATCTGCGTAATTCGGAGATTGGCTAATGTGACCTTTTTTTATAAAGACTCCTTTCGATACAGCAAATGATACAATAACACGAATACAGCGCCATCAACTGCTACTGGTTTTGTAGGTGCTAGAGCACCTAGTGAAAGACAACACATTTCTCACAGAGAATGTTAAGAAAATTCCGTCAGTCTTACGTAAATCACAAATCTCACTCTGTATAAAATTTAAAGCCCTTTCAAGTCTGTCTCCATAATCAATTTACAGAAAAAATAGTTATAAACTGACAGTCAAAGATAAATTTAATACGTTACTAGATAAACTGCTAAAAATATCAACAACTAAATTTTAGGAGATAGTCTGCTTTAAAGATGATATTATACTAATATTTGTGTTTAGCCAACAAAAAGCTAAGGTTCTTACAAACGGGGGAAGGCTTAAGTAATCAATAAGAAAAGGACAAGTTAGATAAGCTATCTGTAACAACAAAAGATCTTACTTTTGTTGAAAAAAAAGCAAACAAATTGTTTGGATGTTCCGTTAGGTGCTAAAGTGAAAGATTTGCTAGATACAAAGGAGTCCTCCTTGTAATAGTTTAGAAAGTTTAGCTTTAGGCTAGAATATGTTGCATAACGTTTGTTTGTAGTAATGAACTTTTACACGCTGAGGGATTAATTTCAGCAAAATCTACCTAACCAGAAAGTTTCTTGAGTTTCGAATGATAACCTGATTTTTGAAACTCATCAGAGTAATCTTTGAAAGATCACTCTATTTCATACGAGAACCTCCAAGAAATATTCCTAATGAATATTTCGCCATAAAGTGGAGGGCTCCTATTGAAACGCCCTGAAAAATTCTTTTATGACGGTTTTTTTGAGTTGTGCAGAGATCTAAACGAATTATAATAGGCGCTTGCAAAACTATTAGCTAAAAAAGAAAATTCCGAATTTATTTCAAGGGATTTTTAAAAACCACTTTGAATTTTAATGTCAAGGTAAAAGATGAATCACTCCTTTAGGTATTAATTTAACCAGCAATCCAAATAAAGTAACAAAATTTTGATAAATAGCAGATAAAGCAAATTCAGAAGAAACACTATTAAATCAGACACTACTCTTTTCTTGTACCTTTTTCAATAGTTTAGAACCCTTTGAAAATAGGAGTATGAACGCGATAGTTGTTTTTAGGATAAGTGTAAATTACACGTCCATACTTAGAATCAGTACATGGAATGCAACATCTACTGAAACGTTTAGTACCCTGCTTTCTATTCAAAGGGTAAACCCATTTGATTCTTTTACAAGAATTACAATAACCATCACTATTTGAAAGTAGAGTTAATATTTTTGGGGTAAACAGAATACCATTTTCATTGAAATTTTCAGCTAAATTTTTGGAGTTTCTACGATTTTTATTAATTACTGCCTTTAAAGAACATTCTTTTATCAAGAAGCGATAGTTTTCAGTACTATCAAAGCTGGTATCAGCTTTGAAGATATTGTATTTTTCAATATCATGACGTTTTTTTACGTAATCATAACTTGAGTATCGAATAAGAATCTAACTTTTGAAACTCATCAGAGTAATCAAAGAAATTTGATCTTTCACAGGATTCACCTCTCAAGAAATATCATTAGTGAATATCTCGATATAAAGTAGAGAGATTCTTGTTGGAAGAGGCTGTAAAACCTTCTTATGGCAGACTTTTGTGTTTTGTAAGGAGCTAAAAGCTAAAATAAATTATAGTTTATGGAGGGATATTTATGGAACTGACCCACAACCCTGCGTTATTGTGGTATGTTATAGGGTATATTGTTATAATCGTTGGTATTGGATATGTTTTTTCTAAAAAGGTTTCAAACACAGATGATTTTATGCTTGCTGGTAGAACTTTAGGATCTGTAATTTTGATGGGTACACTTATAGCAACATGGGTTGGAAGTGGAACCGTTACAGGTGGAAGCACGTCTATTGCTTATCAATTTGGTCTTGGTCCTGCTATTTTAAACGGTTTAGGTGCTACGCTAGGTATTTTAGTATTATTTGCTATGGCTAATAAAATTAGAAGTGCAAGTAAATATACTCTTTCAGGAGCATTGGAAGAAAAATATGGTACGGTAGCGAAAATATTAGCTAGTGTAATTATTATTCTTGCGTTTGTAGGAATTGTTTCATATCAGTTTACTGGATTAGGTATGGTTCTTAATGCGGCAACTGGGCTTCCAATTGAGACAGGGACTATCATTGCTGCTGTAATAGTAATAATACTTGCAACACTTGGAGGTCTCATGTCAGTTGCACCAACAGATGCTTTAAGTGCATTTATTATTTTAATCGGTTTGATTATTGGTATCCCTTATTCAATTGCATTTGCAGGAGGATGGAGCGAATTAACAAGCCAAGTACCAGCCTCAAAGTTAACACTCTTAGGTGAGCTAAACCTAATACAGCTATTGGGTTATATTGTTCCTTCTTTATTCTTACTTCTAGGCGACCAAAACATGTACCAGCGAATAGCTTCATCTAAAGGTAATAAAGAGTCTAGGATGGGTATTATTGGAATGTTTATAGGGGTCGGCTTTGTTTATCCAGCAGTATCAATTATCGGCTTTGCTTCTAGTGCTACTTTTCCGGATATTAGGCCAGGTATGGCTTTTATAGCTATAACAACTGTTTTACCAGACTTTATAGGAGGTCTTCTACTGGCTGCAGTTACAGCATTTATAATAACAACAGGAAGTTCTTACTTATTGTCTGCTGCCACCAACATCACAATGGACATATATGGAAATTACATTAATCCAAAATCTACAAGCAAACAAAAACTAGTCTTTACACGTATTTTGATACCAGTACTAGGTGTATTATCTTACGTGCTTATTCAATTTTTCCCAACAATTTTGGAAGCTCAGATGTATGCTTACACAGTGTATGCAGCTGGTATAACTCCAGCAATACTAGGTGTTTACTTGTGGGGAGATAGAGTAACAAAACAGGGTGGTATATCATCAATGATTTCTGGTGTAATTGTTACACTATTTTTTGAGTTTTCCAATATTTTAGACTTCCACAGTGCTGTTATATCAGTACCAATAGCAATTTTAGTATTAATTGTAGTTACCTTAATGACAACGAATAAGGTAACAAATAAGGAGATGATTGATGATGAATAATTATAAAGAACGTATTAACTCTTTAAAAGAAGTAATAAGGCAAAACAATATATCGTTAGCAATCATTCCTCCATCTCCTAATTTACGTTATTTAACAGGATATAACGGCCATCAAGATGAAAGGTTCTTTGGTTTTTTTATTCCAAAGGATGGTGAACCTTTTCTGATAGCACCAGAATTAGCTAAACCACAAACTGAGATAATGCCTGTTTCGGAAAAATTATTTTATAAAGATGGAGAAGATCCTTACCAGATCATCTTGTCAGTTTTAAATGACAGAGAATTGAGCAGCAATAAAATTTTAGTTGATAATAGTTTGAATGCTAGCTTCCTTCTCCCTATACAAAGGATTTTTATTCAAAGTGAGTTTGAGTTAGCAGATAATATCCTAAAAGAGCTCAGGATATGTAAAGACCATGAAGAAATCAAAGCATTGAAAGATGCAGGTGAACTGACTGATAAAGTTTTAGGCGAAGTATTATCACAACAAAATTGGATTGCAAAAACCGAAAGGGATCTTGCACTGTCTTTAGAATTTAAGCTTCGAAATTGTGGCATGGAAGGAGTAAGTTTTGCACCTATAGTAGCTTGTGGTTCTAATGGTGCTACTCCACACCATAAATGTGGAGATACAACAATAAAAGAAGGAATTCCCATAGTTATTGATTTTGGTGGTGTGTACCATGGTTATGCTTCAGATATGACAAGAACAGTAGTTTTTGGTGAGCCTGATGAGGAAGTTAAGAAAGTATATACAATTGTAAAACAGGCAAATGAGGAAGCCAAAAAAATTGTACGCCCAGGAATAGAAGCAGAAAAAATAGATATTGTGGCTAGAAAAGTAATTGAAGAAGCAGGTTATGGAGAAAATTTTATACATAGGACGGGACATGGAATTGGAATGGAAACTCATGAAGCACCCATGATTGTTGAAGGAAATAAAAGATTACTCAAACCAGGAATGACATTTAGCATCGAACCAGGGATTTACTTACCAGGCAAGTTTGGAGTTAGGCTAGAAGATATTGTAGTAGTGACGAAGAATGGAATTGATTCAATAAATAATTATCCTAAAGAATTAATACAACCTATTTAAAGCTATTAAAAGCCTCGGTTATGGTGTTATTTTCACCTATCCGGGGTATATTTGTTAACAGTCAAGTTTGTTCAGATGAAAATTTGAAAGAGATTCTGTCGTCTAAACAACGAGATGAAGAAATACTCACTGGTGACAATTTAGACCTGTTATGACCTAAAGGAAGCCGTGGGGAAGACTTGGAACATATTCAAGCGAACGGATATGACCTGTTCGATGGGTAACCTTGTAAATCATGGAAATTTTTAAAAGTTGGGACTTATGGGTTGTTGGATGTGTTCATGCAAGTAAAATTAAGCTGTAACTTATCAAAAGAAGTTTAGAAAAGTGCTAGAGGGATAAAATTAACAGAAAATTCGTACACAATTAATAAAGTTATACGAAGGGTAATAATAAAGACTTAAAAAAACAACATTCTCATTCTATATATGTATGGTATTTGGAAAATGAAAAGAAAGTGGGGATTTATTTTTCAATAAAAGTGACCAATAATTATGGGTAGAAGATATAACCGATCATATGAAAAAAATATATGTCAAAATTAAGATAGCTATAAAAATAAATTTAAATAATTTAATAGGTTTTATTAAGGATGAGAATTGTATTATAAAAAGATTAGAGGAGCTTAGCAGCAGGATAAAATGGTGCCGAAGGTGGGATTCGAACCCACACAGGCCAGGCCTACGTGATTTTGAGTCACGCGCGTCTGCCAGTTCCGCCACTTCGGCATGTAGGAATTTTAATTAACATTTTGATTTCATTATACCAGTTTTGACGATAAAATCAAGGGTAGGAACAAAATCTGTTTGAAAAACTAAAAAGGAAAAAGCGCCAAGAGGCGCTTTTATTCTTCGATAGAACTGATTAATTCTACAGTATTTTCCATTGTCGATGATGCTTTTAATTTTATAAGGTCGAGATTTTGTTCTTCTTCTAGATCATCGAGTGATGTCATGAATCTTTCGTATAGTTTTTCATTTTCATCTTCTGAAAATTCGATCTCTATTTCTTTTGAGAGCTCATTAATTTTATCAATACTATTCTGAGCTTCTTCTGTATTTTCTTCAGCAGTCATTAATACTGTGTTTCTTACATGATATTTTATTTCAAATACTTGTGCTGTCACTTCGTCAGAAAAAAAACTTTTAAAGTTATATAAATGAAGGGTTAAATTATTTGCTGATATTAAAGTCTTCCAATGGTCATGATCTGAACTAGAAACAGTTAGTGTATCTAGTTCTTGCTCGAAAGGATCAATTACTTCAGAAGGCACTCCTTTTTCATCAAGCATACTCTCTAATTCATTCCAGCTCTCATATAATTCAGTAACAGAGTCTTTTATATCATCCCAAATCTCTTCTGAACTTTCAATGAGCAGTTCTTCATCATCTTCTTCATGGTCTTCAAGTTCTTTGTTTAATATCTCATTTAAAATAGTCTTTTCAAAAGTAATGTCTTCTTGAAGTTCTTCTTCCATCTCATCATCACCATTTTCTTCCACTTCGTCATCCTCACCTTCTTCATCATCATTTTCATCTTCTTCCTCATCATTTTCATCTTCTTCCTCTTCATCATTCTCTTGTGCTAATACTGGTGGTGCATCTGCTAGAGGTAGTAAATCTGCTTGTATTAAAATATCTAAGGTAGTAAGTTCAATTTCTTCGACTAATTCTTCTAACTCTTCAACTTCATCTTCAGCTTCATCGTTATCTTCTTCTTCTTCTTCCATACAAGCAGATGTTGTCATTAATAGTAGTGTTGTTAGAAACAATAAAAGGAGTTTATTTAATCGCAAATTTATCACCTCAGGTGATATTATAACCTTAAAATGTTAAGTTTAACCACTTGTTTGGAATTTAACTAGTGATAATACTTCTGAGTTCTTTGATTTGTTGTGAGATGTCTACAGCTCCAACAATTTCTGTTACCATAGCAAAACATGTAGCACCTTTATTTTTCACTTCATTTAGATTGTGTTTTTTTATACCACCAATTGCAACAAAGGGAATATCGAGATTTTTTGCAACATATTCTACATATTCAGTTCCAACTGGGGGTTTTTCTTTTGTGTCTGTTTGAAAAACAGGTCCTGTACCTATATAATCAGCACCATCCTCTACTGCTTTATGGGCTTGTTTTGGGGCATGAGTTGATTTTCCGATTATCTTCTCATTTCCAACTAATTTTCGTACCTCTTTTATAGGAAGATCATTTTGTCCTACATGAACTCCACAAGCATCAACTAAAATAGCTATATCGATATCATCGTTTACAATAAATTTACATCCAGCATTATAAGTTAGTTCTCTTATTTTTTTACATTGTTCTAGTTTTTCTTTAGCCGTTTTATTCTTTTCTCTATATTGTATAATTTCCACACCGGATTCAAGCATTTCTGTAACAACCTGAATATTGTCTCTACCTTTAGAAAACTCTTCAGCGGTAATAGCATAAATATCTGTATTTAAAATATTACTAGAGTTATTCAAACTAATATTGCCTCCTTTTTATTTAAAAAATCTCCCAATCCTTTAAGACTGGTTGATAACCATGGGCTAAAAGAACTTGTTTAATCTTTTGTACAGGGCGATCATCAGAAATTTCAAATTGACTTTTCCCTTCATCAACCCCAGAATATCCACCAACTTCAGTGCTGACTCCTGCTGACATACGGGTAACTCCTAAAGGAAGTAAATTTTCTCTAAGCTCTGAAGATTCCCTAGTAGAGATGTTTATTCCAGCACTTTTTAAAAAAATTCTACTAGCTACAATCATCTGAACAAGATTTTTATCTGAAACTTCATCGTATTGCAAACTATTATTTTGTCCTGCAAATGGGCGAAGTCGTGGAAAAGAGATACTAACCTCTGCTTCAGGAAAATTATCAAGTAGATATTTAGCATGCATTCCTGTAATGAAAGTCTCTTTTCTCCAAGGTCCGAGTCCCTGTAATGCACCAATATTAACTCTTCTCATACCTGCTTGTAATCCTCTTTCTGGTGCATTTAATCGAAATTCATAATCAGTTTTTGGACCTTGTAAGTGAACAGTATCATATATGTCGCGGTTATATACTTCTTGATAAATAGTAAGACCATCAACTCCACATTTAATTAGCTCTTCATATTCTTCAGTTTCTAACGGATAGATTTCAATAGAAATCGAGGAAAAATATTCTTTTAATAACCTTACACAATTTTGTAAATAATTTAAAGGAACATGTTTTCTTGATTCTCCTGAAAGAATTAGAATATGCCTTATCCCCATCTCACTAATTGCTTTAGCTTCTTGTTCTAGTTCTTTATAAGTTAGAGTTTTTCTATCAAAGTTATTATCTGCTTTAAAGCCACAGTATAAACACTTATTAGCACAATAGTCACTTACATAGAGTGGTGTATAAAGCATCATAGTTTTACCAAAAAAATTTTTAGTTAGATAATGTGCTCTTTTGGCCATATCTTCAAGATATTTCTCAGCAGTAGGGGAAAGAAGTAATAAAAAATCTTTAGAAGTAGGTTGATCTTTGTGAAGAGCTCTATTTATATTTTCAAAAGTAGCTCTATTAAAAATTTCGTTTATATCTATATCTTTAAGTTGTTTATAGGTATTTAAAAAACTCAAAGTATCCCTCCTAATTTTGTAAAAAACCGGTCAAAGGAGAGGAAGCGTCCGCTAGATCTTTGACAGGAGCTGTTTTGGCTAAAAACGCTTTACGACCAGCTTGAACTGCTTGATTGAATGCTTCTCCCATTAGAGGTGGATTATCAGCAGTAGCAATAGCAGTATTTACTAATACAGCTTCACATCCCATTTCCATAGCTTCAGCTGCATGTGAAGGTTTGCCAATCCCAGCATCTACAATAATTGGGAGGTTAATCTCAGATATTAATATTTTAACTAATTCTCTAGTTTCAATACCTTTATTTGTACCTATAGGAGCACCTAACGGCATAACTGCCTCTACACCGAAACTTTCTAGTGCCTTAGCTACTGATAATTCAGGGCTTACATATGGGAAAACTTTAAATCCTTTTTCAACTAATACTTTTGAAGCTTTTAAAGTTTCATGATTATCAGGTAAAAGATATTTACTATCTCTAATAACTTCAATTTTAACCCAATCACCACAATCAGCTGCACGGGCAATTTCAGCTATTTTAACTGCTTCTTCTGCAGTTCTAGCTCCAGAAGTGTTAGGCATTAGGAGACAATTGTTAGGTACATATTCAAGTATATTCTCCTGCTCGGAATGTAAATCTATTCTTCTAAGAGCTATGGTTACAGCCTGAGTATTTGATTTTTCAATAACTTTTGGGATTATACTTTTACTTGGAAATTTACCAGTACCTATTATCAACCTATTTTCAAGTTCTTTACCACCTATTCTCAATAGATCATTACTCATTATTAACCACCTCCTACCATAGTAATAATTTCAATTTCATCATTTTCACAAAGTTGATACTCTTCCCAATTGTCTTTTTGAAGTATTTCTTGATTTATTACGATGATTTTACCTTCAGGTTTAACTTGTAGATCTTCTAAAAGTTTATTTACAGTTATCGATTGATGAACTTCTTTGATCTCTCCATTTATCTTTAGTTTCATATTCTCACCTCCTATAGACTTGATAACATCATTTTTTAGAGGATATAAATAAAAAACTCACCTTGTAGGTGAGCTATTCAGGTATAGAAATATCTGAAATTGAAGCTCCCTAC
Source organism: Natranaerobius trueperi (assembly GCF_002216005.1). Taxonomy (NCBI): domain Bacteria; kingdom Bacillati; phylum Bacillota; class Clostridia; order Natranaerobiales; family Natranaerobiaceae; genus Natranaerobius; species Natranaerobius trueperi. The sequence continues at coordinate 4,916 of NZ_NIQC01000039.1, read as the reverse complement.
GCTGGTATTAGCCAGGGCAGGTTCGAAGGGTAAGGTCTAAAAAAGACCTTTCTCAGCCATAAAAGGCACCCCTGCTTTTCTTTATTATTTTTCTATAAATATTATACTATTAGTTTTTAGAAAATGTAAATGATAGTCTTTAGAAAATACCAAAAATAGTTATAAATTAACCTTGAGATTTTTGGTAAACCTAAAAAATGAAGCATCTGGTTCAAATCCTGGTTGAAAGGAGAATCTTCCGTGGAAAAAAAAGATAAAAATATAGAAAAAGAAGAAACTTTAGAAGCTAGTAGAGAAAAGATTGACAAACAGCTATTTAGTAGAAATATTACAAAATATGGTTTTGATTTAAATCCTGCAGTTTCATTTTCTGCAGGACTTATAATTATAGTATTTTCTCTATTTGCTTTATTAAACCTCGAGCTAGCAAATGAATATGTAAATATAATCAACGATTACATTGTTACTTCTTTTGATTGGATTTTTATCTTGTCAAGTAGCTTTTACATTGTGATATGTCTTTATATTGCCTTTTCAAGACTTGGAAATGTCCGAATTGGTGGTATCTATAGTGAGCCAGAGTTTTCTAATTTTGCTTGGTATTCTATGTTAATATCAGCAGGTATGGGGATAGGCCTAATATTTTGGGCAGTTGGAGAACCATTATTCCATTTTGAAATAGCTCCACCTATTTTTGAGAGTATGCATGAAAAGCACACCTCTTTGGCCACAACTTTCTTTCATTGGGGATTACATCCATGGGCAATATACGCTTTAATAGCTTTAGCGCTTTCATTTTTTAGTTACAATAGAAATTTACCATTATCGATACGTTCCGTTTTCTATCCATTTTTCAAAGAACGAGTCTATGGAACTTTAGGAGATGTAATAGACGGTTTAGCTGTACTTTCAACTTTAATAGGTCTAGCTACTTCGTTGGGTTTGGGTACTCAACAGATAAATAGTGGATTAGATTATATGCTTGGGATAGGATTTAATGAGTATATTCAAGTAGCGCTTATAATAATTATCACTTTGTTTGCGACAGCCTCAGTATTAGCAGGAATTGATAAAGGAGTGAAATTCCTTGCTGGGTTGAATATGAGGCTTGCTGCTATTCTCATGATAATAATCTTACTTTTAGGTCCAACAGGTTTTATCTTAAGATTATTTTCTAATTCTTTAGGGCTTTATTTAAATGGAATTGTGGAGTACTCATTTTTCATTGCAGTTGAAGAAACTGCCTGGCAAGGTGATTGGTCAATATTTTATCTCGCCTGGTGGATATCATGGTCACCATTTGTTGGAATGTTTATAGCTAGGATTTCTAAAGGTAGAACAATTAGGGAATTAGTATTAGGGGTTATGGTAGTACCATCCTTATTGTCTTTTCTATGGATGTCAGTATTTGGAGGAACAGCTATATTCATAAACGAACAGGGTGCAGGTGGACTTTTTGAAGTTGTAGAAAATGATGTGCCGGTTGCGTTATTTGAGATGATAAATTTACTAAATATACCTTTACTATCCGAAATTTTTAGGGTTCTCTTGTTTATATTAGTAACCTTTTTAGTTGTCGTTTATTTTATAACTTCATCTGATTCAGGTTCATTAGTTGTAAATAAAATCACATCTGGAGGAAAGATGGACACACCAGCTAAACAAAGAGCTTTTTGGGCAATATTAGAAGGTATAGTGGCAGCAGTACTATTATTAATAGGAGGAGAAAAGGCTTTATTAGCCTTACAGACAGCTGTTATAAGTACAGGACTTCCATTTGCTGTTGTATTAGTAGCTATGGCCTTTGCTTTAATTAAAGGCATAGAAGAAACTCGTAAGAGACAAAAACGTAAGAGAGATAGACGTAAGTTTGAAAAATTAATCGAAATGCATGAAAATGAATAGGAGGTAGAAAAATATAGCATTTTTAGAAGTGAGCATTTTACCTGTAGGAACAGGATCTTCTAGTATTAGTAGTTATATAAAGGGTGCTATAAATGAAATCGAAGAAGAGGGACTTAAATATACTATTACTCCTACATCTATAGTTATAGAAGGAGATATAGATACTTTGTTAGAGATTTCGAAAAAATTACATAAAAAGAGTCTTGAGAGGACCAATAGGGTAGTAATAAATATACAAATTGATGATAGAACGGATAAAACTGTAACTATAGATCGACTTGTAGAGACTGCAAGAATGTAATTTTTATACAGTGAGCCGTAAAGGTTAAGGCGTTACATTTTAAAGTTAAAATTTTATAATCACAAGATTTTCACATTAAAAATGGCAGTTCTCTTTTGAACAGTTTCCGTCAAGTAGACAGTCGAAATAAATAATTAGATTAAGCGGCTGAAGCTCGGTACTCTAGCGGGCTAAGGCCGCTTAATCTTTTTTGTAAGGAGGCGGTTTTAAATACCATCAGGCAAGAAAACAAATATATAGCAATTTCAGAGCTCCAGGAAGGGGACGAGTTCTTTATATCACTGTTATGCGACTTTTCTCAAACCAACCGTTCTTCCTAATATAAATGGTCAAAAAAAAAAGAGACTGCATAAGAAGAGGTTGAAAATTAAGGTTTAAAACCATTAACATACAAAAACTATAAATAGATTCAACATTATTTGACAACTTTCCTAAGATAAAATATAATTCTAATTGTTCGTTTTACTTACTTATTAGTGTTAGGGTGAAAAATAATCTACAAAAATATTAAAGAAAGGAAAGGATAAAGATAATATGGAAACCGAGAGTAAGAAACAAGAACTAGAACAACAACTTTACAGTCGTAACTTTACACACTTAGGTTTTGATCTTAATCCAGTTGTTTCTTTTGCTTCAGGATTTTTTATTTTAATTTTTGTAATGTATGCTCTTTTTAATTTAGATCATACAAATGAGATGATCTCTGTAATTAATGAATTTGTTGTAACAAGGTTTGATTGGGTATTTATAATGTCAAGTAATTTATTTATTATTCTATGTTTATATCTTGCATTCTCAAAATTAGGCAATGTTAGAATAGGTGGCTTAAATAGTGAACCTGAATTTTCTAATTTTGCTTGGTATTCAATGTTAATATCAGCAGGAATGGGAATTGGCTTAATGTTTTGGGCAGTAGGAGAGCCACTTACACACTTTATTACTGAACCCCCAATTTTTGGTGGCGCAGAAGCCGACGCTGCAGCTATGGCAACTACATTTTTTCATTGGGGTTTACATCCTTGGGCTATTTATGCTCTTATGGCATTAGCACTTGCCTTTTTCGCATTTAATAGAAATTTACCACTTTCTTTAAGATCAGTGTTCTACCCTTTATTTAAAGAAAAAGTATATGGAACTTTAGGAGATGTCATAGACACTTTTGCAGTAATATCAACATTATTTGGACTAGCTACCTCTTTAGGTTTAGGAACCAAACAAATCAATAGTGGACTTAATTACATGCTTGGGATAGAAAACAGTGTTGGAGTACAAGTGGCGTTAATAGCAGTTATAACGTTATTTGCAACATTTTCTGTTATGTCTGGGATCCATAAAGGAGTAAGATTTTTATCTGAATTAAATATTAGACTTGCTTTTGTCTTTATGGTTGCAATTTTCTTATTAGGACCAACAGCTTATATTCTAAGATTGTTTTCTAACTCAGTAGGTCTATATTTTAGTAACATAGTAGAATATGCTTCGTATATGACAATAGATGGAAATGGTTGGCAGGGAGATTGGTCAATATTTTATCTCGCTTGGTGGATATCATGGTCACCATTTGTAGGAATGTTTATAGCTAGAGTTTCAAAAGGAAGGACTATTAGAGAGTTTATATTAGGGGTATTAGTAGTTCCTTCATTATTATCTTTCTTTTGGTTAACAGTATTTGGTGGTAGTGCAATGACAATTAATAATGCTTCAGGTGGCGCTCTTTTTGAAACAGTACAAGATAATTATCCTATAGCATTATTTGAATTGGTAGACTTACTTAATATGCCATTTTTAGCTGGTTTGTTAAGAGTTTTTATGTTTATATTAATCACTGCATTAGTAGTTTCATATTTTATCACTTCTTCAGATTCAGGATCGTTAGTTGTAGATAAAATAACTTCTGGAGGAAAGATTAATTCTCCAAGACATCAACGAGTCTTTTGGGCTGTATTAGAAGGTTTATTAGCTGCAACTTTATTACTTATCGGTGGAGAAAAAGCTTTAGATGCTCTACAAACAGCTGTTATAACTGCTGGATTACCATTAGCATTTATTATTGCTGTAATGGCATTTTCCCTTATAAAAGGTATACAAACTACACATTATAAGCAAAAGAAAATAAAAGATGAGCGTAAGTTTAAAAGATTATTTAAGAAGCTATCGTAGTAGAAAAGGGCTGTATCCCAATAGTAAGAACTTTGGGATCAGCCCCTTTTTAATTATTATAAAGAAGTTGCCCTTTTGGAAATAAACGAAAAGAGCGGCTTCTTATTTTCTATAGAAAAGTTTCTAATGTAGTGGTATGTTTTATTTAGATTTATAGTAATGTCTTGTTGGCTCTAGCGTACAAGGGTTATAGGATTTATAATAGAATAAAACCTATTTCTTTTGTCAGTTTTTAATCTAGTAGGCTGTTTAAGTGGGTTAAAAAATATACAACTATTTATAACTAGTTAATTTTAGATGTGAATAAGATATAGGGTGAAGCAAGGGTAACCCCTGCTTTTATAACTTTCTTGAATGATCAACTTGTGTATTTAACGCACTTTGTTTACAGGTGACCACAAAAACAAATTTTAATCTGTCTAGGAGTCTGTTAAGTTGTTATGAAAAATAAGCTCTTTGAATCGCAAAATTTTAAAAGATTTGACCGTCATGCGGCATTACTATGTAAAAGCCAAGAGGTTCTAGCACGGTTAGAATAAGTGATGCCAGC
>NZ_NIQC01000038.1 GCF_002216005.1 Natranaerobius trueperi | reverse complement strand
CCTGACATTTTCTCGCTCTAATGCAGTACATCTATCTTGTAATTGTTGGATTGCTTTCTCTTGATTTGTCATACTAATTTAATTCGACTTTTTGTACTAAAAACCTTTGAAATCAGTGTTTTTTTACTTATGCTTACTGTCTGTGTAGTAGTATCATCGGGCGACTGGAATTTACCTTCTTCTAATCTATGGTAGTACAGCCAAAAGCCCGATGAGTCCCAGTAGAGTATTTTGATTTTATCTTTTTATTGTGTGTATTGCACCATTCTCTAGTTGTCATGCCACTAGATCTAAATTCGGCTATGTGCTGTTTCCAGCTTTCTCTTCGCCTTTCATATTTGTTTTTACAAAGACACGTCAAAAGTACGAGAACATGGCTTTTACTGATGGATTAACAGGCCTTTATAATAGAAATTCAGATAAATATGTTCAAAAGATTGAAAAGGAGGTAGAAGCTGCTTCTAGCTTAGGAATTGATGCGTTTTATACTGAAGAGTTGTCATTACCCTTTGATGTAAAAGCGGCTGAAGTATTTGAAAATCAGGCACAATTTCATCCAAGAAAGTATATATTATCTCTAGCAGAAGATATACCAGGAGAAGGAAGTTATATATTTGAGCAGACAAGAGCAGTTGATTATCATGAAGGTAACCCATGTACAGTTATTTCTGAAGAAGGAAGTAAAGTTATCGCCGATTATCTAATTATTGCATCACACTTTCCTGCTTATGGAAGTAATGGCTTTTACTTCTCTAGAATGTATCCAGAAAGATCTTATGCTTTGGGTGTAGAGAATGAAGATGAATTCCCTGGTGGAATGTATATTACGGCAGAAGATCCAGGAAGATCTTTACGTTATACCCCATATAAAGATAATAAACTTACTTATCGTAGCAGGAGAGCACCATAAGACAGGGCAGAGTCCAAATACTAATAAACATTATCAAAACTTAATTGATTTTGCTAAAACAAATTATAAAGTAACTAACATCCCTTTTAGATGGTCAATTCAGGACTATCAATATTTTTGTGGCAACTGGCTTTAGAAAATGGGGCATGACTAATGGTACTGTTTCTGCTGTTCTGTTAAAAGATTTAATCATTGATAGAGAGAATCCGTGGGAAGATTTATATAATACAGCTAGGTTTGAAAGTGACCCTATGATAAAAGAGTTCATTAGTACAAATGTGGAGATAGCAAAACACTTAATCGGAGATAAGCTTAAACCGATCCCAAAAGATATAAATGTAAAGCCCGGAGAAGTCAAGGTGTTAGACATGAAGGGGAAAAAATGGGAGTATATAAAGATGAACAAGGTGAAATATTCGCTATTAATATTACATGTACCCATATGGGATGTGATTTGGTATGGAATACTGCTGAATTATCCTGGGATTGTCCGTGTCACGGATCAAGGTTTAACTATAAAGGAGAAATAATTGAAGGACCTGCTTTGAAAACGCTAAGGTCAAAAGATGCGATACGTTTCAATCCATAAAATATATAAATAATTGGCTAAATGTATAAATGAACGGGACTAACTCAAAAATATTTAAATTTTGGGTTAGTCCCGTTTTTATATTATTCATCTGGTCCTGTATGGATAATTTCTTTCATAGGTTCATATCGGTCGATCGATAAAGTTTTGGATGTTCCATTAACCAATTTTTCAACTTTAACTAAGTGTCCATTAACACCACTTTGAACTATTTTTTCTTCACCAGCAACAAGTTCATTATCAATATGGTATTCTACAGGAAAAGGATAGGTCTCTAATATTTTAGTATTGATTTTAATGTCTTTATCTATAGGTTTACCAAAGATATGCATACATAATCTACCATTAGTGACTTCACTGCCTATAAGAATATGATGTTCGTTATCATTTTTGGCTACTAAGTCTAAACTTCCGTATGAGATAGTTGCGTCTCTACCAGGTTCAATATAATCTACTAACATTTGATGGCGGTTTCGTTCAACTATTTCAATATCAGCTTTTAAAAATGCATTATATAAGGTTGAAGAAACTTGACATATTCCTCCTCCAACACCATAGTCTAATTGACCTCCAATCATTATTGGAGCTTTTTTATATCCTTTTTCTTCGGTAGTATCACCAATATAATCATTAAATGAAAAATACTCTTTTGGACTTATAGTAAGCTGGTCTAACATATCTGATGCAAGCTCTATATTATGTTTTCTGTCTTTATTTTCTGCATCAAATTCAGTACAAAAGGATGATATATTGTTAGTAATTCCTTGCTTTTTTAAATCTTTGGTTGTAACCTCCGGTGTTACTAATCTATATGGAAGGAAAACATTAAACTTTAGCTCATCATTTAATATTTCATTTTTAATAGTATCTCGTAATTTTTCTTTATTTGTATTATACCCTGGTTTTGATGAAATGATGTTTAAATCCTTACCTTCTGTTTCAAATCTTGCATTTTTAGGTTCTTTACTCATTTTTTTTGTTAAATTTTCAAGATTATTTTCGAGGGTATCTTCATCAAAACCAAACACAAAATTAATATTGTGACCTGAGAATAATATATTTATTCTTTGTAAGAGATTAATGGGATAAATTGATGTACGACCTACTTCATATGTTTTTTTGATTGTACTTGATTTATCTAAGTTTATTCCTATATCTTCTAAAGAAACGGAATGGGTATTTCCTTCTGGCCCGATAAAATCAACTGTTATTTCTTCTAAAATTTTTTCAACTTCGGAAACAGTTTTACCACCAATATTAATGTTTTCAATTGTTATACCATGGTAAATTCGATTCTCAAAATACAAAAAATCTATAGTAAATAATAATAGTAGAATAAGTATCAAAACTAGTATTTTTCTATACATAGATATAGCTCACCCTTTATTAATAAGTTAATCAGACCTTACTTTCAAAGATATTAAAAGTGCACTTATTGTAGTGATAAGCAACAACAAATAAGTGAAAAAGTAGCTTCCTTGTATTTCATATAAAGTTCCACCTAGATATGGAAAAATGCCAGCAGCGCCTAAACCGGTAAATACAATCCCATAATTAAAACCAAAACTTGATTCACCAAAAAGCTTAACAATTGCTGATGGGAATATACTAAATAAACTACCAAAAGCTAGTGCTAAAAGTGAAAAAACTACTATTATTTGAATTGAAGTGCTAGCTCCTAGTCCTAAAATGATCATTATTACAATTATACTGAATACCCCTCGCATTGACTTGATGCGTCCAATTTTATCTGAAAGAATTCCTCCAATCATTCTTCCGGCTGCATTTCCTAAAGAAAATAAAGCAACTGCAATATAGCCTTTCTCAGAGCTAGCTTGAACTTGCATAATATTTACTAAATGTGAAGAAATTGTTACACCAGTACCCGTAGTTAAAAAGAACATGATCCAAAACTTAAATAAACGTGGGTCTATTTTTGTAGTATTTTTGTTATGTATTCTACGCAGATCTTTTATTTTAAGAGGGGGTTCAGTAATTAATTGTGCTAGAACAAAAATACCAATCAGAAGAATTATTCCACTTATTACAAAAGCTTCGGTTATACCGAAATTAACTAATCGTTGTATAAAAGGTGACATTATTAAAGCTGCAAGTCCGGTACTTGTAACAACAAAGCCTGTAACCTTTCCCTTTTGATTAGGAGGAAACCATTTAATTACAGCAGGAGTAGTAGATGCAAAACAGCAAGCTAATCCAATACCTAAAAGAACACCTAATAAAATGGCAGCTACCAAAGGTTGATCTAAAAAGAAAATAAAAGAGATAAAAGCTAAACCAGAAAAAATGCTACCTAAACTTATGATTGGTCTAGAACCAACATGATCTTGGGCCCAACCAGTAGGTACCATTAAAAAAGCATAACATAATAAAAAAAGGGAATAAGGTAGAGAAGCTTGGGAATAGTTCCATCCTAATTGTTCTACTAGACCCGTGGCGTAAATACTCCACGTATAATTAATACCCACTAGAAAGTTTATACCAGCTCCTGCAAGAACAACTTTCCATCCCTGATATAGATGCATAGATAACTTCACTCCATCATTAAAGTCTTATTAAAATATATGTGAGATAACTAAAAAATATCATTGGTTATATATTTCTTAATATCAAAGCTTTAATTAAACTAAACACTTTTTCTAATTATTAATAATAAACTATCTTATAACCCCAGAAGATTAGGAGGTGTATTTTTTGTCAGTAAATTTTAAGAAATATACAATAAGGCCTGGAGATACACTTTGTTCAATAGCAAAAGAATTTATGATAACTAAAGAAGAATTATTAGCAGCTAACCCGCATCTGACAGATAATAAATTAAGCCCTAAAGATATTCTTTGGGTACCTGAAAAACGATCGAAGCCACGTATTCCTGAAGATAACCCTCCTACTTTTGAAAAAAGATATACAGTTAAGGGAGGTGATACAGCTTATTCAATTGCTCAAAAATTTAATGTGGACCTAGATTATTTAATTAAAGCAAATCCTCATATTCCAGGTATCAGTTCTATAGAGCCAGGAGATATTCTCTGTGTACCTAAAAGAGAAGAAAAATAAAAAAGGCTGTCCGAAGTTGTTAAAAACTTTCGGACAGCCTTTTTCTTCAAAAAAAAACACACTATTTAAGTGTGTTTTAGTTGGTGCCGGGGACCGGAATCGAACCGGTACGGACAAGTTGATTGTCCGAGGGATTTTAAGTCCCTTGCGTCTGCCAGTTCCGCCACCCCGGCATATTTTTTTCTGTCACTCACAGTTATTTATTATACCATTTTTTAAGATAAAATCAAGAGGTTTTTAATAATTTTTTTATAAATTATTTTAGGATTATTTAATTAGACATAAAAACTAATACTTAATCAATGTAAATTTAGGGTATTAAAAAAACACATTGTTTAAATGTGTTTTAGTTGGTGCCGGGGACCGGAATCGAACCGGTACGGACAAGTTGATTGTCCGAGGGATTTTAAGTCCCTTGCGTCTGCCAGTTCCGCCACCCCGGCAAGTTTTGTTATTGTGTCCCTCAATCGGACAATAATTAGTATAGCAGATGAATATATTATTGTAAAGAGGTATTTTTAAAAAATTATAATTCCTAATGTATAAAATACTTTTTTACTTTTCTAACCTTTCTTTAGGTATAAATATTTTTATAATATCAATGCTATAAATGTACTAAATTATAAATCATGTAGGAGTGAAAACCAATGGATAAAGCAACTAAACTTAATCTAGCTGCATTAAGTGGTGTTCCTTTTATTATGGTACTTGGAAATTCGCTGATTATACCGGCTTTTCCAGAGCTACAAAGCCAGTTAGGCATCACACAATTACAGGTAGGTTTAATAGTAACTTCATTTTCGATAGCCGCAGGCATAACTATTCCTTTAGTAGGCTTTGTATCTGATAGATATGGTCGAAAAATTGTGCTAGTACCATCCCTAATTCTTTATGCAATTGGAGGATTGATTTGTGGTCTAGCACCAATATTTTTTAGTGATACTGCTTATCATTGGATTTTATTTGGGAGAGTTATAAAAGGAATAGGTGCTGGGGGAACTGGTCCGATTGCTATGGCATTAGCAGGTGATTTATTTCAGTCTGGAGAGAGAAGTGAAGCCATGGGAGTATTAGAAGCAGCAAATGGTGCAGGGAAAGTGGTAAGCCCAATTTTAGGTGCCATTATAGTACTTTGGTTATGGTATTCGATCTTTTTTGTTTATACAGCTTTTTCCTTACCTGTTGCTGTAATGATTTGGTTAATTTTAAAAGAACCAGATAAAAAAAGTGGCCAACAGAGTAAAGAAGAACAAGGATATTTTACTAGAATTTTTGAAGTCTTTAAACAAAAGAAAATTATTTTGATTGGTACTTATTTTGCTGGGTTTACAGTTTTATATGCGTTATTTGGAACCTTATCTTACCTTTCGGATATATTAGAAATGAGATATAATTTAGAAGGTGTGACAAGGGGTGCTGTAATAGCAATCCCTGTTGTGGTAATGGCGCTAACTTCTTACATAACAGGCCATTTTATTCAAAATAAGTCTGTAATGAGTAAGCTTGTTGTCTCTGGACTTTTGGTAATAACTCTTTCAGTTGTTATTATAATTACACTTCTTGATAATGAATACGCATTATTTTCTGGTATCTTTTTTATAGGACTTGGTACAGGTCTTGTACTAACCTCTGTCAACACACTTGTTACAAGTATGGCCTCAGGTAAAGCTCGTGGTGGTGTAACATCTCTTTACGGTAGTGTTAGGTTTTTTGGTGTGGCCTTCGGACCACCATTTTTTGGATATTTAGTTGGTTATTCAAGACTAGTTATGTTTGGTTCAGCAGGTTTATTGGCAATTTTAGGTGTTTTAATTAACCTTTTTGTAGTTAGAAACTATTTAGAAGAAAGCTAAAGGGAGAGGAGTATATATGTCGAAGTAAGTTATGTTAATTTTAATAACTTGAATTCTTCCCCAGGTTTTAGTGTTAACCAGTGTACAAGCTTATCTAATATTAAATTGAGGTGATAATTAAAGCTTAACAAAAAGTTTACTATGATTGTTATATTAATATTATCTATATTTAGTACTGCAAAAGCTAATGTTATTGATTATATGAAAATAAAAGTTGATAGTATTTCAGTTAGTTCTAAATACGACCCAATAATTTAAAATGGAGAATATTATTACCAGCACGTCAATATTAGAAAAGCTAGGAGCAAAGATGTAATGGGATGGTGAAGAGAAAATTGCTTATGCAATTACAGATGATTATAGAGTAGCAATGCCAGTCGGGAAAAACGAGGTGTTAGTAAATGGCGAAAAAAAGCAACTAGATACACTGTTACAAATTTGAACAACAGAACATATATCCCTCTAAGGTTTACAGGTGAAGCTTTAGGAGGTATTGTAGAATATGATCAAGAGTCTGCTACTGTAAATGTTATTTCTAGAGATGAATTGCTTGAATATGGATATGAACATAAATCTACGGAAAAGGAAAGTTCAGAGAACCAATCACTTTTTGATATAAAGCTAAATACTCTAGGCGAATTAGATGAAAATAATAAAGAAACAGATCATTTAGATACACCAGAAATACCCGACATACCAGAGTTCTGATAATAATATTAAAGGAATATTACTTTGTAGGTAGAAACATTCAAAAAATTAACTAGGAGGGTTGTTATGTCTGATACAAGGGGGGTATGAGATATTTTGTTAACCTGGTGGCTAATGAATCAGGAAATGTAATGGTCTACGCTGAAGGAGATACAGAAATAAATTTCATAGAATTTTAGACCATAATGAGGTTGGTACTTGTGATATCGAAAAAGTTGAAACTGATTGGATAGAACCAAAAAAGGATATTGAATAACTTTGAGATAAGATATTTATGCACCGAGTTAATCTCGGTGTGATTTATATAGATTTGGGAAAGGAGGAGTCAATAAATGACTCTGAGATTTTTATTAGGAAGGTCAGGGAGTGGTAAGACAAGATATATTATAGATAAAATAATACAAGATCTAAAAGAACAGCCTAGTGGTCCACCTATTTTACTAATTGTACCAGAACAAGCAACCTTTCAAATGGAACAAGCTATTTTGAGAAGTGAGATTTCCGGTTTTTCTCGTCTTCATATTTTGAGTTTTCAAAGACTTTCAAGAAGAATTTTAGAAGAACAAGGTGGAATTTCTAATAGTCAGCTAACTGATACTGGAAAAGAAATGATTTTAAAAAGTTTGCTTTTAGATAGAAAAGATGAATTTCAAGTTTTAGGACAGGTAGCAACTAAATCTGGTTTTTCAGAAAAATTAGCACGTCTAATTTCTGAAGCTAAAATGTATCAAATTACACCTGATAAATTTTCTGAAGTTAAAGAAAGGGTCTCGATACCCCATCTACAACAAAAATTAGATGAGATTGAGATGATCTATAGAGACTATGATAGGTATTTAGAAAACTATGAGTATCAACATCAAGAAGATCAATTGACACGAGCAGGTGAAAAAGTTGATACAACAAACTTTTTACAAAAAAGCACTTGTTATATTGATGGGTTTGTTGGCTTAACACCTCAAGAATTAAAAATTTTATCTGGTTTACTTAAAAAAGTACAACATGTAGACTTTGCTCTTACTCTTGATCCAAATTTTACTTTAAAGGCTAGAGATGAATTGAATTTGTTTTTCCCAACTTTAGAAACATATAATCAAGTAAAAGAAATAGCAATAGAAAATTCACTAGAAGTATTAGATTCTATTGAATTTTTTAATAGTAAAACACAGGTTAGCCCACGCTTTGAAAAAAGTTTGTTTATTAATCACTTAGAACAAGAGTGGGGAAAGCCAAGGCCAGAACCTTATAATGAAAAACCTGATGACATAACTGTTGTTGAAGCAACTAACTTACGTAATGAGATTGATAAAATAGCAAGAGAAATTGAGTTATATGTTAGAAAGGAAGAAATAAGATATCGAGATGTAGCAGTGATAACTCGTGACTTAGAAAGTTATGAACCAGTTATCAAGGCTATATTCAGTGATTACAACATACCTTTTTTTATTGATCGTAAAGAATCTATACATCATCATCCATTAGTTGAATTTATTAGATCAAGCTTAGAAACAATTATCACTAACTGGTCCTACGAACCTGTTTTTAGGATGCTTAAAACAAACATTTTACCTGTCAATTATGACGAAATTTTTAAATTAGAAAACTATGTTCTAGCCCATGGTATTAAAGGTAAAGAATGGCTCAAAGATGAAGATTGGGATTATTATTTAGACTTTGATTTAGAAAGTCAAAATATCGGAAAAGGCTATCAAAAATACTTGAATAGTATTAATAAAACTAGATACAAAATAACTGATAATTTTTCTGAATACTTTAGAAAACTGCGAGACCGTAATGGAAAAATGACAGTAAAAGAGATCTCTACAGAGATATGGAAACTTATTGATGGATTAGGAGTTGCGACACAATTAGAGAGCTGGGCACTAGAAGCTGAAAAAAGACAAGACTTTACTGAGATGCAAATGCATAGTCAAATTTGGGATGCTTTGATTGACCTATTTGATCAATTAGTAGCATTTATGGGTGATAAACAAGTATATCTAAATGAGTACTTACAGATTTTAGAGTCAGGGCTTTCTAGTGTAAAACTTGGGCTAATACCTGCTACAATGGATCAAGTGCTTGTAGGAACAGCAGAAAGAACACGCCCCCATGATATTAAAGTATTACTCTTGGTAGGTACATCTGAAGGGGTATTTCCTTCGAAATTTGATGACACTGGCTTAATTGATGATGGTGAAAGAAGAGTGTTAAAGGATTATCAAGTTGAACTTGCACCACCTACTGACCAAAAGCTTTTTGAAGAACAGTTCTTAATTTACAATATCATTACTTGTCCGTCAGATAAGCTCTTTATTAGTTATTCATCAGCAGATTCTGAAGGAAAAGCTATGATGCCATCTACAGTGATAACTGATATAAAAAACATATTTCCAAAACTAGAGGTTGAGTTTCAAAATGATTGTCCTGATAATGAAGAACCTTTAGATAAATATTTAGTAAATCCTGAAAAAGCTATATCACATTTAATTAAAACTATGAATAAAGTGGGAGGGCCTCAAAAGTTAGAACAAGATAAGTATAAAGCTTTTGAATTCTTATGTCAGGAATTTACAGATAGCGTTATTTCAGCCTATGAGATTAAAGGTTTAGATTATACAAATCAACTTTCACCACTTTCAAGTGAAATTAGGAAGATAATTTACCCTGAAAATATAACTGGTTCAGTTTCCGGGCTTGAAAACTACAGTCAGTGTCCATTTAAATATTTTGCTGACCAAAAATTAAAGCTTAAAAAACGAGAACAGTTTAAGTTAGAAGCTGCTAGTTTAGGGTTATTTTATCATGCAGGTTTAAAATTGTTTTGGGACAAGTTATGTGAAAAAAACCTATCTTGGTGTGAAGTAGATAAAGAAACTCGGGAAGAGATAAATAAAGAAATAGTAAATATTTTATCTGAAAGATTAAAGAATAAGATACTTCTTACTTCTGAAAGGTACCGCTATTTTAGAAACAAGTTAGAAGATCTGTTAAATAAAGCAGTTGAGATTTTAGCTTTACATTCAAATAATGATGGATTCTATCCATCAGGATGTGAGATTGGTTTTGGTGAGGGTGAAGAATTATCACCTTTAGAAATTCCTCTGTCATGTGATCATTCACTAAAGCTTAGAGGTAGAATAGATCGTGTAGATAAAGGACAAAAAGGTGATGAAACCTATGTGCGTGTCATAGATTATAAAGGGTCTTCTAGGGGGTTAGATCTAAAACAACTCTATTTTGGACTAGATTTACAATTAGCGACATATCTATTAGTTACCTTAAAACAAAGTAAGGAACTATTCAATGAAGAGGTATACCCAGCTGGTATGCTTTATTTTGGAGTAGAAAATCCGATTATTCCTACAGAAGCTCCGATTTCTAAACAAAAAGCAGATAATCAGATAAAGTCTACATTAAGTATGAAAGGTTATCTATTAGACGATGTAGAGTTGTTAGATTCAATGACAAAAGAAGATGAAGATTCACAAGAGTTACTTCCTTATAAACTAAAAAAAGATAATGGCTTTTATAAATATAGTAAAGTACTCGACCAGACCCAATTTGAAGAAGTGATGAAATTTATAGAAACCAAACTTACAGAGTTAGGTCAAAAAATTATTTCTGGGGAAATAACGCCATATCCCTTTAAAGATAAAAACTTCAAAGCTTGTACTTTTTGTGATTATCTTTCAGTATGTCAATTTGATCTAAACTTTGAAGAACATGAATTTTGGCATTTACCTAAAGCAAAAGATTATCTGTCTCAAATAATAGAGGATGTCAAGAGCTCTGAAGGGAGGAGTAAATAGTTGAAGGAACTATATAAAAAAGCTGGTTGGACTGAAAAACAGGCAAGTGTTATTACGGACAACCATCACCATATGTTAGTTTCTGCAGGAGCGGGAGCGGGTAAAACAGCTGTATTAGTAGAGCGCATTATAGCTCGTTTGAAAATGTCAGAAGACCCGTTATCTGTAGATAGCTTACTAGTAGTAACTTTTACGGAAAAAGCAGCTAATGAAATGAGAGAAAGAATAGGACGTGAGTTAAAAAAATCTTTAGAGAAAGATCCAGATAATAAACATCTAAAAAAACAATTGTATCTGTTGAACAAAGCTTCTATCTCTACTTTGCATTCCTTTTGCTTAGAAACATTAAAACATTACTTTTATTATCTAGATATAGACCCAGGGTTTGCTGTAGGGAATGATTATGATGTAAAACTTTTAAGGCATCAAGTGATGGAAGAATTTCTAGAGGATAAATATGCAAAAGGTGAAACATTGTTTTATCAATTAGTTGATTCTTATGGTGGTGATAAGGGTGATGAACATCTAAAGAAAATGGTCCTTACTCTTCACAATTTTTCTAGAAGCTACCCACAGCCATATAAGTGGTTAGAACAAGTTAAAAAACACTTTCAAATTGAAGACGATATGGCTCTAAAAGATACTACTTTTTTTATAGCTATTAAAGATGAAATAGAGAACTCTTTAACAAGAGCGATTAAAAACATAGAAAGTGCACTAAAATTATGTGACGAGCCTGCAGGGCCATATAAATATGCAGAACAACTCGAGGATGAATTAAAAAAGATCAAAGAATTTAAACATCTTGTAAGTAGTGACTTTAATTGGGATCTGTTGACAGAAAAGTTTGCTAGTTTTACATTTACTAAACTTCCACGTATTACTAAACAGGATGCAGTTGATGAAAATCTCAAAAAAGAAGTTAAAGATGTTTTACGAGATAGTGCAAAGTCAGAACTTGAAGAACTGAAAAAACGTTATTTTGCAAGAAATCAAAAAGAGCTATTAGAAGATTTAAAAGCTGTAGGGCCGTTAGTTTGTGAACTAGTTGATATGGTAAAGCAATTAGATGAACGTTTTAAACACGCCAAAAAGAATTTAGGGATTATGGACTTTTCGGACTTAGAGAGCTATACGTATGAATTGTTGACAGAGTATCCTAAAGTTGCTGAAGAGTTACGAGAACAGTACACTCAAGTAATGGTTGACGAATATCAAGACATTAATGAGGTACAAAATGCTATTATAGAAGAACTAACAGGGAAAGAACCTGATCATCCTGATCTATTTATGGTAGGTGATGTTAAGCAGAGTATCTATCGCTTTCGAATGGCTGAACCTGGATTATTTTTAAGTAAATACAATAATTATCTAAACGATAATGACGAAGGTATAGTTATTGAATTACAGGATAATTTTAGATCAGCGAGTAATGTTATTCGTGGAGTTAATTATTTATTTGAAAACATTATGGAGAAAAAACTATCTGGTCTAACCTATGATGATACGGTAAAATTAAAAGCTTCGGGCCCTAAACGAGAAGAGTTTAGTGATAAAAAAATTATTACTGATAATACAGAAGTTCATTTATTAGAAAAAAATACAGATGAAGAGTATGATGAGCAGGATTCTGAACGAGAAGCTTATCTTATAGCTAGTAAGATCATAGAATTAATGGAAGAAGGTTATCAAGTATTTGATAAAAAATTAAGAGATTATAGACCAATACAATATCAAGATTGTGTAATTTTATCTAGAAAGACTAAAGAACAAGCTGAGCAAGTGGCATCTATTTTTCAAAAACTAGAAATTCCTTTATATGCTGAACTAGATACAGGTTACTTTGCAACACAAGAAATCCAAGTAATGTTGTCACTTTTAAAAATAATAGATAATCCTAGACAAGAAATACCACTTGCTGGGGTACTTCGTTCTCCACTTATAGGTTTAACTGGTGATGAATTGATGTCTATTAGGTTAACTAATAAATACGGTGACTATTATGATGCTCTCCTTAAGGCATCAGGTAAAATTAAATGTGAAGAAAATGATCAACAATTTATTTCTGATGATCTTAAAGAAAAACTAGCTAATTTTTTAGATAACCTTGAAAGATGGCGCACTGTTTCTCGTGAAAAAGCACTTTCTGAATTAATTTGGGACATTTATCAAACAACTGGCTATTTAGATTATGTGGCCGGATTTTCCTCTGGAAGAGAAAGACAAGCTAACTTATGGAGCTTTTATGATAGAGCCTTACAATTTGATAGTTTTACACAGTCAGGTCTTGTGAAATTTTTAAACTTTATTGAGAAATTAATTGAACAAGATTTTGATTTAGGTAAAGCTAAAGCTGTTAGTGAAAATGAGAATGTCGTAAGATTTATGAGTATTCATAAAAGTAAAGGTTTAGAATTTCCACTAGTCTTCATAATGGGACTTGGAAAAGACTTTAACTTTTTAGATCAGTATGGTGATTTATTACTTCATAAAGACTATGGATTAGGGCCTAAATTGGTTGATCTAAATAAGCGCATTAAATTTCCTACAGTAGCTCACCATGCTATCAGTGGTTGTTTACAATCAGAAACACTAGCTGAAGAAATGCGCGTTCTATATGTTGCAATGACTAGAGCTGAAGAGAAACTTTATTTAGTTGGTTCAGAAAAAAACGTGAGAGATAAATTAGCTGTTAGGAAAGATCCGAGTTCAGCAAAATGTTACTTAGATTGGATTTTACCTAACTTACATGATGAATCAGAACTTGACTATCAAATATGGGATGAAATACCAATTATAAATCAATCAACAGAAAACAAAAGGCAATGGAAATCACATCTTAACTTCTGTCTAGAAAAAGAGCCTATTGATAATACAGAAGATTATCAGGTAACTACATCTCTAAGTAATAAAGAATTAAAAAACAGATTGAATTTTAGCTATCCATACAAAGAAGTAACGCAATTACCAGGGAAAATGTCTGTAACAGAAATTGCAAAAAGAAATACTTTGTCTAAGGAAACGATGTCTGAGACTGCTGCTACTTCAATTACTAAAAAAGCAGCAAACCAACCAAATTTCATGAAAGAAGAACATGGCTTAACTGGAGCAGAAAAAGGTACTAGTGTTCACTTAGCATTTCAGCACCTTCCATTAGATGAGGATATAACATCTATAGAGTTTATATCTAGCTATTTAGATCATTTAGTGAATAAAGAAATACTTTCAATTAAGGAACGCGAGTCGATATCAGAAGAATCTATTACTAAATTCTTCGAGTCTAATTTAGGTGAAAAAATACTTAATAAACCTGACAATTTAGTTAGAGAAATGCCATTTACAATAGGAATACCTGCAGATCAAGTTTATACTCAACTTGAAGAGTGTAATGAAATAGTTGTTGTTCAAGGTGTTATTGACTTTTTATTTTGGGACAATGGATCTTATTATCTGATAGATTTTAAAACAGATAAATTATATAGTAAGAATATCTCTAAAGAATTAAATAAACTAGCTGAGAGATATCGTACACAAATTGAAGTATATAGACGTGCTATTAATGAAATCTACGGAGATCATAGCGGAAATAGTTTTTTATATCATGTACCTAGTTCTAATTGGATTGAAATCTCTTATTAAAACTCTTGATAAATTTTTCTATATATGCTATATTATTTACTGTCACTTAGATAAAGTGATAGTAAATATGGGTCTGTAGCTCAGTGGGAGAGCGCTTCCTTGACGCGGAAGAGGACGTAGGTTCGATCCCTACCAGACCCACCATTATGACCGCGGGGTTTTTTTAACCTCGCTTTTTTTTATGTTTATTAGAAGTAATTCTTTTAAAATTCAAGTGAATAGAAAAGAGGATTAATGCATTTAATAATAATTTTTCCTGTAGTTCTAATTTTATAAGACAGAAGATCAATACAAATGATTATACATAAAATTAAATTAACACGTTAATACTATATCAAAGTATTAAATAAATTTTATATGGGAGGAATTATTTGTTACGATTAGTTGTTCGTTTTATTATTTCAGCTTTAGTATTAATGGTTTTAAGTTTTATTTTACCTGGCTTTGCAGTGGTGGGATTTGGTAGTGCACTTTTAGCAGCTGTGGTTATAGCTCTCTTAAGTCAAGGTGCAGAATATTTGATTGGTGAAAATGCATCACCTAATGGAAGAGGAGTAGTATCATTTATTGTAGCGGCGATAGTGATTTATATGGCTCAATTTATAGTGACAGATATGTCAGTAGGTATTTTAGGGGCTATGTTAGCTGCCTTTGCAATTGGAATTGTAGATATATTTGTTCCAACTAAACTACGTTAACTTTTCTAATAAAAGGTCCTAATTTTGTACTGGGTCTTTAGTTAGTATACACCTAAATCTAGTTACCTTGACATAATTAGCAAATATCTTTAACATAAACTTATAGAGTAAAGTTAAACAGAGGGAGAGGTTTATTATTGATCTTAAAGTAACTATTGAAGAGAAAGCTAAAAGTTTTCTTGAAAAAAATGACATTAAAAATATCACAATTAGATTGAATAAAGTTGGTAGTTGTTGAACAGGGTACAAAATGGTACCGGTGGTACAAACAGAAAAACCACAAGTTGATCAATTTATTAAAAAACAAGTCTCAGATTATAATGTATATTTTGATAATGATATTAAGCCTTTTGATCCTAATAAAGAAGTTATTATCACTTTAAATGGTTTTTGGATTTTTAAATCACTACACGTAAAAAATATCACTAATTTTGAAAGTGCATGAGTTTTCTTATAATGAGTTTTAAACTAAGGTCTAGGTCCTCGAAGAGGATTTAGACCTTAATTTTATTTCAAAAAACTTCTAAAATGAAAAAATAACACCTTTTTACGTAATATTTAACTTGTATTTTTAGACGATTTAAACAAAAAATAAAGATAACAAATCTATTAAGGAGGGAATTAAAATGGGCCAAGGACAAAAGAGAAATAAAGCTTTGGTAGAAGGTGCTGAAAAAGGTCTTTACCAATTTAAATATGAAGTAGCTAATGAACTAGGTATCCAACCACCTCAAAGTGATTACTGGGGCAATCTAACTTCTAGAGATTGTGGAGCAGTTGGAGGAAATATGGTTAGAAAAATGGTAGAAGCTTATGAAAGACAATTGACTAATCAATAATTGCAATTACTTAGATGATAAGGGGCTATCTTTAAGGTAGCCCCTTAATTGTTTGCCCTGCATGGGCGGTAGCTAGGCGGTGAAAGTCCGCTACAGGATTGGTGGTAGGAACTGTTAGCAGATGGCAAGGGCGTCCATCGCGAGGTGGAGTCTGAAGGAAGCCTAATGTAAACTCTCGGTCTGACGAATAGAAACCACATACAAGGCATACGTGGGGTGGATGAGTGTGCATATCAACAAAAGTCCAATACCACCCGAACCCCACGGTGTAAATGTGGCAGATGTATGAGAGGAAAGGTACCGTTCTTAACAGGGGAGGTCTTACGGGGGTGCCGACAAGAGGGTTTAACCAACAACCCACAGCGA
>NZ_NIQC01000037.1 GCF_002216005.1 Natranaerobius trueperi | reverse complement strand
AGCTTTCTCTTCGCCTTTCATATTTGTTTTTAGGTTGTGACATGAAAATTCCCCCTACCTTAGTTAGTTGGGGGAATTATGACACAGTCTTAGTTGTTTTACTATGTGGGGATAGTTTGACGCTCACATTATAAAAAATACACCCCAATCTCTAATGTGGGCTAATCACATGGGAACCCGCCCAAATTAAAGATGGGGTGTATTATTATTTTAATATAAATCAACTACATTATTCAATGTTTCTAAACAAACCTATGACTTTTCCTAAAATTTGTACATCTCGAGTTAAAATAGGACTATATGCTTCATTCTCGGGTTGTAACCTAACATTATTTTTTTCTTTATAAAATCTTTTAACAGTTGCTTCATTATCTAATAGAGCAACAACTATTTCACCATTATTAGCAGTGCTTTGTCTATTAACAATTACAAAATCAGAATCATAGATTCCTGCTTCCATCATACTATCTCCCACAATTTGAAGCATAAAGACATCTTTTCCTCTACCTAAATGTTTAGGAATAGGAAAATGATCCACTACATTCTCTTCAGCTAAAATGGGTTTACCAGCTGTAACTTGACCTACGACTGGAGCATGAATAGTTTCCTCTTCGTTATTTCTCCCAAACACGTTATTATTTTCGTGGTTAATTTCAGAGTTATTTAATACTTCTATTGTTCTTGGCCTAGTAGAGTCTCTTCTAATATATCCTTCTTTTTCTAATGTCGACAGGTGAAGGTGTACAGTTGAAGTAGAACTTAAGCCTACACCTTTACAAATTTCTCGAACTGTTGGCGGGTAGCCTTTATTTTTTATGTAATCTTTTATAAAATTATAAATTTTCATTGGTTTCTTTGATTTACGCATATATTACACCCCTTATAAATATACATATAAAAAGTACAAGCTTACCTAAATTGATAATATTTTATTTAAGTATATCATCCCAATAGAAGCGAGTCAAAACAAATGTTCTAGTAGACCATTTGTTTTGCGAACATTTGTTTGGCATAATTTTAAAAAGAACACCAGTTCGGAAGGGGCGTAATATTATGAGTAGAAGTAAGAAACTACAAATAAAATGGAATAAGTTAATTATTATAGCATTAATGATAACGATGAGTGCATTCTTAGTACATACAACATTAGTATCTGCCAAGGGTTCAGATAATGAACATGAAAAAAAGCAAACCGAGTGGAACAAACAAGTGGTACTTGAAGGTCAAACTTTATGGGATATAACGATTGATAAATTACCAGATAATACAGATCCTAGAGCTTATTTAGAAGAAATAAAAGAAGTAAATAATATTGAAGCTTCTAAATTAAAACCAGGTCAAGTAATAAAAATACCAAAGTAAACATAACATCATATTATGTTAATCTAAAAATGGCTTGATTATCAAATATCAGGTCATTTCTTAATACTTAACAACGTCCGATAATAAATCTTATGTAAACTAAGAAAATTTAAAGGGAGATGCAATGTGATTTCGAATAAGAATTATAATTACATTGCAATAGAATGATTATGTAACGCAAGATACATTTCAATTTGACTCCCTCCCCACACCTGGAAAAAAATTATTTTCTAATTAATCTAATTAAGCTGATAAGCTGGTCAATGAAATTATTGATCATTACATTTTCAATTATTTATATTGTATTTTTCTTTCGATTGAATTTTAACCTTGTATACTTAAAATCAGTTTTTCTTGTCTAGATCTGATCAATTATTAATTTTACTAAAAAAATTTGATTATTATTTTGAATTTTAAGGTATTTGAATTTGGATTTATATTATAACGCATCTGAGCCCCTTTATTTAGAATAAAGTATAATTCATCCATGTTATACCCCTCTGAAGAAAATAACCAGACCTTCACGGCCAAATGTGAAAGTCGAAATTCTAGGGGTTATAGAATATTTTTGTAGATGGATTTTTCGGATTTAATAGAAACACGATCACAAATTAACTATAATATTTAATTTTAAATTGTTGAACTTTTATAAAATAGTCCACATGTCGAGATATTAATAACCCGCAGGGAACATATACTTTTCTCCCGCGGGTTTATTTTTCTTAGACATCAATCTATAATCTATTGCATTTCAGTAATACAGTCAATATCGACATAATCTGGAACTACAACACCAATTTTGCCACCCTCATATATTGGTCCGTGATCTACAAGCCTATCTCCGTATTCTTCCCAGTAATTTGCCTGGGTCAGTGGAAGCCAAGCATGGACCATTAGATCGCCTTCACCATCGGAAAGAGTTTGATAAAGTGGTCCCACTTCTACCATTTGCTTGTTAACTTGATAGTTCATTTTATCCCTTAAGATATGTGTGACAAGGTTCGTTTTAGCCCGTGCACATACCCAGTTATTATATAGAAGCTTAATTTCTTCACCATTCCCATCTGCATCTCCAGGTATCCATTCATTAATTAGGTCTTGGTTATCTTCGGCCCATTGCACCGCTGCTTCCATGTCATCACCTTTTTTCTCAACTAATTTCATTAGACTTCCCAGCTGTTCATCATTAATATAAAAATTATCAATTAACTTTTTGACTTCCGGGAAGTCATTTTCAAACCCAAGCCTAGATAGAGCACGAATATCTTCAGCTTCGCCATAGATTTGCTTTGGATCATCAAGAAATTTTAGATCCATCTCTGCCCATTTCCAGTGGGGTGTCCATCCCAATACAGCAATCCATTCATCTCGTCCTACTGCTCTTTCCAGAGCAGCTATCATTGCAGGTTCACTTGACTCAATCAATTCATAATCATCTAGCCCGTATTCAGGGATTAAAACATCACTTGCGGTTTCCATCATTCCAGCCCCGGGATCGATTCCTACTAATTCGTTTCCGAATTTTTGAGATATATCTTCTACTTCTTCCTCTAATAGATTCTCTTCATCAACAGCTTCTTCCTCGTCATCTACACAGCCTGTAATAAAAGTGAACATAATTAACATCCCCAAGATCATAATTGATGCTGTCAAATTTCTTTGTTTCAAACCATACATATTAATTTGTCCCCTCCTCAAGAATTTAGATATATGTATTCATTTAGTATTTAAGTTGATTATTAGAATACAGTTATTAGTTTACTACATCAAAAGATATTTCAAAAGTCTGATTATTACGCCTTAGCATGGATTTTAAAGAATAGCACTATATCTGATTGAATTATACAATTATCACTTAAGATAGGTAAGATTTCCAAGCTTTTAAGATGTTGTCAGAGGGTGACACCTTAGAAATAACCCGTAATTAAATGAACATGTAGTCCTATTATTAAAGTAATTCCTTACGGGGAAAAAAATATTACAATATTTCTGAGCTAAATATAAAACCAACCGAAACAAAAAGTCAGTATAAAAAGCCAGTGGTATCAATAATATCAATAATTAACCACTGGCTTTTACTATTAAAATTTAGTTACTATCTTCTAAAGGTTTTTCAAAAGTTCCACCTATTATGTCTTTTTCAGTTTCAGCCTTCTTATCATATCGTTTTACCATAGAAAAAACTAAAGGGCTAAGTCCAATAAGTCCTATTAAGTTGGGGATAGCCATTAATCCATTGAATATATCTGACAGTCCCCAAACTATTTTTAAAGGTATCACAGCGCCTACAAAAGTAAGGCATATCCAAACCCATTTATAAACTTTAACTGCAGATAATCCAGCGATATATTCAAAACATTTTGAACCATAGTAATACCAACCAAGAATAGTAGAAAAAGCGAAGAAAACGAGTCCAAAAGATACAATATATCCACCAATACCAGGTAAAAGAGAATCAAAGGCAACCGTTGTTAAAGGGGCCCCTTGTAAACCATTTTCTATTTCCATTGCTCCTGCTTCTGTCATACTCACCTGAGGAGCGATCAATATTACCAACGCAGTCATTGTACAAACAACTATTGTAGCTATAAAAGTACTTAGAGAAGCAGTAATCCCTTCTGATACCGGATCATCATTTTTTGAGGCTGCATGTGCAATAGGAGCACTTCCAAGCCCAGCTTCATTTGAAAAGACGCCACGTGCAATTCCATACCTAATAACAGTTCCAAAAATACCACCACCAACAGCTTGGCCAGAAAAAGCGTTATTGAAAATTAGTGCAAAAACCTCCGGCACTAAATGAATATTACTAATAATAGCTACTAGGGCTCCTAAAATATATAATATAGCCATAGTAGGTACCATTTTTTCAGTAACCTTACCAATATTTTTGATTCCACCAACAATAACGACCCCTGTTAATACAGCAACTATTGCGCCAGAAACCCATGTATTGACCCCTAAAGTGGTCTCTAATGACTGGGATACTGAATTTGCTTGAGCCATATTGCCTGTACCCATAGAAGCTATGAAACCAAAAAAGGCAAAGGCAGAACCTAACCAAGCTGCGTTAATCCCGTATTGTTCTTGGATACCATTTTTTATATAATACATTGGTCCACCTGATTGTTCTCCTTTTTCATTTGTAACTCTGTACTTTACAGCTAATAGTGCTTCTGCAAATCTAGTAGCTCCACCAACGGCACCACTAACCCACATCCAAAAAACCGCTCCTGGTCCTCCAAAACCAATAGCCGTGGAAACTCCCACTATATTTCCAGTACCAATAGTAGCGGCTAAAGAAGTCATAAGAGCTTGAAATGAACTGATATCTCCTTCTTCACTTTCCTCTTTACTAAATAAGGAAGTAATAGCAGTTACTATCTTTCTAAAATGAATAAATCGAGTTCCAATACTAAAATAAATACCCACACCAACAATCAATACAATTGTTACAGGTCCCCATGCCAAGTCAACACCTTGTTCCACCAAACTTTGGAACAAATTGAAGTCCATGTTTACCCTCCTTTAGTAAGCTTGTTAGATTTACTCTAAAACATGGACTTCAAAATACTACAGATGACTACACAATAAAAATAAATTTTTTTAAAATTTTTATTTGTCTTTATTTTCACAAAATACAGTCAATCCGGTTAAAAATTTTTTTACACTTATAGATCCATCTTCAGAGGACTTATTACGAATATAATCCATTTTTTTCTTAACTTGTTCAAAGTGAAATAAAGTACTAGAATATTCTATAAAAATTTCATTCATGAAATCTTCAATCCCTAGATTGGCAATGTTAGACATAGCTACAGAGATAGTTCTCCTGATTCGTTGTTCCATAGATTTAGGATTATCAGTAAAGTTTTTAAAAAGTTCTTTTAAGGTTACATTCATTAAATCGATGTTATGTTCTAATACATAATTGCAAATGTCTATAATCTCTTTGCTTCCCTTTTCTCCCATAACACCTAATTTTATCAAAATATCTTTTATTTCCTTAGCACTGTTGTTTTGTTGTTCTACGGAAAAATTAGATTGATTATCTAAAAATAAAGATTGTATTTTTTCCATTGTTCTATTTACCTTAATTCTTTCTTGGACCTTTAAAATAATATTTTCGACTTCCAAAGCGTTAATGGGTTTATGAATATAATATTCGACACCATATTGATAAGCCTTTCCCACCATATCTTTAGAAGCAACTTGTGATATCATAACAAATTCAATAGTAGAATTGGTCTTTTTAAGCTCTTTAACAATAGAGAGCCCATCCTTTCCTGGCATCAATATATCAATTAATACCAATTCAGGTTCGGTTTGTAGAATATTTTGATACCCTTCTGTGCCATCTGTACTGTAGCTAACAACAGTTCCTAGGTTACAATCATTGATGATCTTTTTTAATATCCGCACTACATAAATGTCATCATCCAATATACATATTTTCATCATCACTCTACCTCCAACTTATGTATTGGAATTAATATTTCAAAACATGTTCCTTCATTTTCACGAGAATTAACGTTAATCTGACCTTCGAATTGTTCTTCTATGAGACTTTTAACAAGACTTAAACCCAACCCTCTATTAACTTCTCCAGTATAATAATTTATTTTAGATGAATAACCGGGATTGAAAATGTGAGGCAAGTCTTCTTGAGAAATTCCACATCCATTATCTTTAACAATAAAAGAATGTTTTTCTCGCTTAACTTGATGTATTAAAGTAATTGTCCCATTCGAACTAATAGATTCAATTGAATTCATTATTAAATTTCTTAAGATAGATAATAAAATAAAGTGTTTATCAGTATTGAAATCTTCTCCTGATTTAAATTCTAAGTCGATGTTCTTTGCAACAGCTTGACATTGAAACTTTAAGCTTTCTTGAAGTATCTTTGTTAACTCTTTAAAAGACATCTGTTCAGTAGAAATCCTATCATCTAATATAGTTTCAAGCCCTTGTACCACTAAACCGTAGTCTTTTTTAATTTCATGAATATCTTTTGCTATTTTCAGAACTTCTTCTTTAAACTCACTATTCTTTTCTTCGGAAATATTTAATGATAGTTGATAAACATTTGACATTACTCTTTCGATGTTATCCATATTTTTTTCTAACCAGTACACTTCTGTTTTAAGTCTTGAAATAAATAAAAGTAATTTTTTATATCTTTCTTCATGCTCTTCTTTGATTAAAAACATTCGATAATATTTTAGAAAGACAATTATAATAAAAGCAATTACTGCCCTGCTAATAGCTGCTGTTAAAATCCCTTGAAATATAAAAATATCACCTCTAAAAATATCATTTCCAAGGCGAATATAGATTTCTAAAGTATTCCCTAAAAAATCAGTACAAAAAATAAGAAAAAAGAAATTAGTTAATGAATAAGATCCTTTATTATATTTATAGACCAAAAAAACAAAGCCGTAAAATATATAAAACAAAGCTTCGGGAATAACAGCAACAATGCCTTGTCCAACTAAAGTTCTTACTATAAAAAAAGCTACCCCTGAAGAAAATCCAAATGCTAGTGGGTTTAACTCATCATAAATGTATAAAAAAACTGGAAAAAATACAGCAGCAAAAGAAAATTTGAAATCAGATATATAAAAATTCATATAAAGTTGAGAAAATAAGACAATTACTAGTGTTGCAAAAATAAATTTTGTTCGTTTATCCATAGAACCACCTTTATCCATATACACTGCTGACATTTAAATATTACTCCTACCTTATAAAGGTAGGTCAAATAGGCGCGACAGATTAATCAGTCACAGACGGTCACATTAAAATCATACATGAAGGATATAGGGGCTAGACAGATGAGTTCAGTAGCCATTGTATCAAGAATCAATTCTGCTTCGTCACTATTATAAGTGAATGTAGCTTGTACCACTAAAGAACTTTCATTTCTGTAAATAATGTGAGATTGTTACAAAAAAAGTGTATTTTTTACCATTAGCAAGTTAAATCTTTTAACTATATTCCTACTAAAGTAGGAAGTTCTAAATTATTTAAATAATTTCATATTATATATTTCGAATTTTTTTAACAGATTCCTTCCAAAAATCACTAGCTTTTTAATGGTCTTTGTTTACATGAGTAATCAACTATTCTTTTTATTAGAAAAATTTAAATAATTAAAGAGCATATTTGTTTTGACATATTATCTAAAATTTTTTTACATTTGTAAAAAAAATAAACACACCATATCAGTACTAATGTTAATTTCTATCTAAATATAAAATTAGCTTACGAGATAAACTGATACAATATAAGGAGCTGATTACTATGAATAAATTTAATAACTGTACTAACAAAAAGGAGCATCCCAAAAATATAGTTCAAATTTTTGGGATGCTTCCCTTACTTGTAATATTTAATTAGAACAAGAAAGGACTGTAATTTCAAAAGTTTTTACTTTTGAGACTGCCCCATAAGAATATTAAGACCCCATTGTATGAATTTGAATATTTTCGTATTTCAAGGCCTTTCTGATTTGTCTCACAAATTCAATGGCTTCAGGATTATCACCGTGAACACAAATGCTATCAGCTTGAATATCAATATCCTCCCCATTGCTAGCTTCAATCTTACCTTCTTTAATCATTCTAACAACCCGTAGGATAGCTACTTCAGGATCGTGAAGTATTGCCTCTGGATTTTTTCGAGACATTAAACTGCCATCTGGATTATAGTTTCGATCAGCAAAAACTTCTTCACATACCGTGAGACCATATTTTTTACCAGCTTTCACGAGTTCAGAATTAGCTAGGCCTAAAAATATCACTCCTGGTGCCACTGCACTTACTCCTTTAGCAATCGCTTCGGCAAGTTCTTGATCTTTGCCAGCTGTATTATAAAGGGCACCGTGAGCTTTGACATGGTTTATTTGTGCACCTTTGGCTTCTGCAAAAGCTTTTAAGGCCCCTACTTGGTACATCACAAGGTTTTTGATTTCATGGGGTCCTAAGTCCATTTTTCTCCGACCGAATCCTTGCAAATCTGGATAGCCAGGATGAACTCCAATGCCAACCCCATTAGCAATGGCTAAATCTACAGTTTTCTCCATAACCATGTAATCTCCAGCGTGAAAGCCACAAGCAATGTTAGCAGAAGTGATCTCCTTCATAACTTCTTCATCAAGCCCCAATTTATAGATACCAAAGCTTTCTCCCACATCAGAATTTAAATCAATGCGCATACTTACCCCTCCTCCCTAATCTACTTTGAAAGCTCTTCTACTCTTACATGATACGCTTTCCCATTAATCCTCAAACTTAACTCATGCCTTAGGGCAAAGCTATCATCATTCTCAGATATAAGCTCATAGATTCGCTTAATAGCTGTTTCTTCTTCCTTTAAAATTCCCGTTGCTTCTTCTTGGGTGATACTTTCAAAGGTTACTTTATCTCCGGGCTTACCTTGACCAATTCTTTTTAGATCCGTACTAATTACTGTGGCAATTTTAGTATACCCTCCCGTTGTTTGGCGGTCATTCAACATGACAATGGGGAAACCGTGGCCTGGAACCTGAACCGCACCAATAGGAATACCATCAGAAATAATATCAGCCCCATCTTGGTGTTCAATTTTAGGACCTTCTAAACGATAACCCATCCGATCAGCTTCATTTGTCACATTATATTCAGAACTTAATAAGGTTTCAATTCCAGCTTCAGTAAAATGATCCTCTTGAGGACCCGACACAACTCTAAGAGAAATCTTACTATCATAGCTTGGAATCAAGGTCTTTGGAACCTGTAATCCATTTCTTTCTGTTGGTAGAACTTCAAGCTTTTTTGTTTTTAAAAAATCTTCTTTTTGGAGGGAACGTCCTTCAAAACCACCTATAGCAGCACGAGTATAGGTAGATTTGCTCTCCATAATTTCTGGTACTAATATACCACCTGCTACTGTCAAATAACCACGACACCCTGTTCTAAGGCCACTAAAGGTTAACACATCTCCTGCTTTGACATATATCGCTTCCCAGCTAGGGCAAAAGACACCATTTAGTTTGGCACCCAAATCAGCCCCGGTAATTGCAATCATGGTATCTTTTAAAAATTCTAGCTTAGGGCCCATAATCGTCATCTCAAGTCCAGCAGTATTGTCTGGGTTATTTAATAAAGCATTTCCAACCCGCAAAGCATAACTATCTACTGCCCCAGCCACAGGCATTCCATATGCTTGATAACCATAGCGTCCTAAGTCTTGAACTGTTGTAAACATGCCCGGGTGAATGACTTTAATAGTATCTATCATGAAGCCTCACTCCCTTGGTGAGGTGCTTTTTGTACCTGATAGATTCCTTCTTCTACTTCCTTTAAGATCTTATGATATTCTTCTTCATTAATGGAATGGAATTGAATATAATTACCAGCAGCTAGTAACATAGGAGGATTTCTATCGGGGTTATATAATTTTAATGGTGTGCGCCCTATAATTTGCCAACCCCCTGGACTTTCTATTGGATAAACCCCTGTTTGTTTACCTGCAATTCCTACAGATCCCCCAGGTATCTTAGTTCGTGGTGATTCAAGCCTAGGAGTAGCAATACTTATATCCATACCGCCAAGGTAAGGAAAACCTGGGAGAAAGCCCATCATATAAATTAAATAAGCGGTACTATGATGGCGCTTAATAACAGTCTCTTTACTTAATCCATTATATGTTGCCACGTGATCTAAATCTGGGCCAAATTCTCCACCATAGCAAACAGGAATGGTGGTTATATAAGCGCTACTATAATTTGTTTCTCCTTCAGTTTCTAATAGATTTTGTAATTCTTCTTTTAATGTATTTACTTTAATAGTCAAGGGATCAAAATATATCAGCACAGATCTATACGTAGGAACTAATTCTAAAACACCTTTAATTTGGGAATTATTTAATTTTGTTACAAATTCACGAATAGCAGCATTAATCTCTGGAGCAATGGAATTACCAAATTCTACTACCAATGCACTATCCCCTGCAGCTAAAAATCTGGGCTTTTCGTACATACCTGTCACCCCTCCTCTCTCAATCTAAAGGTAGTTAGGGTTAACCTGCAAATAAGTCTAAGATACCAGTTAAAGAATTTGCCCCCGCAATAGTTGAAAGTACGACAATGATAATACCAAAAACAAATAACCATTTAGGATGATGATAATCACCTACAACATCTTTCCTCCTAGCTGCAAGTAAGACACTTCCAAGAGTGACCGGTAAAATAAGGCCATTTAATGAACCTGCTAAAATTAAAAGAGTTACTGGCTCACCAATGGTTACAAAAACTAAAGTAGATGCTAAAATAAATCCGATAATCCAATAAGGACGATTCTGGGCGATTTTTTCATGTAAGCTTGTTAAAAAGGATACAGATGTGTAAGAAGCACCAACGGCCGACGTAATTCCAGCTGCCCAAAGAACTACCCGAACATTTTGTAACCTATATTGCCTGCCCCTAGTTGAAAAGCAGAAGCTGGCGGATTAGAAGGATCTAATTGCATACCCGCATTTACAACTCCTAAAACAGCTAAAAACAAGAATATCCTTACTAAAGACGCAATCCCCACACTTCTAAGGGCACTCTTATCTACATCAGCTACATTTTCTTTCCCAATAAGACCTGCATCTAATAATCTATTGCCGCCAGCAAAAACGATGTAACCACCAACGGTTCCTCCAATTAATGTCACAATAGGAAAGAAAGGTATTTGTGTAGGTGCAACTGTTCTTAAAGCAGCTTCACCTACAGGGGGACCTGAAGTAACAGCCACATACACAATCACAATTAAAATGGCACCACCGAGAATTTTAGTAAATTTGTCCAGTGCTTTCCCCATTTCTTTAGATAAAAAGATACCGCAACCAATTAGAGCCGAGACAACAACTCCAAGTCTTACATCCACGCCAAATAACACATTAAAACCCATACCAGCTCCGGCCAAATTACCAATATTAAAGGCAAAGCCGCCAAGAGCAATTAAAATAGATACAAATACACCTAAGCCCGGAAAAACTTTCGTGGCCAAATCTTGGGCTCGCATTCCCGAAACACTCATGATGCGCCATACATTTAACTGTGTTCCTATATGAATCAAGATAATACTAGCAATAACAAAAGCAAAATCTGCACCTAAGTCTTCAGTAAAAACTGCAGTTTGTGTTAAAAATCCTGGTCCCACTGCTGAAGTAGCAGTTAAAAAGGCAGCTCCTAGTAATGCACCAGCTCTTACCTTCTTTTGGGCTTGTTCTTCTGGAGTTAATGTCTTAGTCATAAGTTAACCTCCTTTTTCCTGAGTTTTTTACTTAAAAAATGAAATTTCAGTCTAAATCATCCCCCCTTCTCATAGTTGTACAGTTTTGTATTAAAGAATTAAAATAACCCTATAGTCAAATTCATTTATATGTATATGCAATGCTGTACCCCAAAAACATACTTTTTTAAAATTTTTAAAAACTTACTCTATTCTGAATCTTAAATATTTTACTGCTCTTTAGTTTTTTTAAAAATTTGGATCAAACTATCCTCAAAATAAAAAAACAGTTCGTTTCCGAACTGTTTTCCAGTGCGAAAACGAACTGTTTTTGGAGCTGTTGATTATGTTGTTCAAATTGATGACATATCAATACTTAATTCTAAGAACTAGAGAAGCAAAAGTAAAATTTAGGTTACATAGTTTATCATATAAAAAAGGTAATCAGAACCTTATCTTGCTCACACTCTTTTATAGATAAGAAAGAGAATATGTAGAAAAAACTATGGCCAATTCTAAATAACCCAAAAGTTTAAATTAATATTAAACAAGAATACGATAACAAAATTACCTGGTATAAGATTACAAACCAATCGAAACAGAAGAAAAATATAAATTGAAAATAAAATGATTAGATAGTTTTGTTGACCAGCTTTATCAGCTCAACTTAAATTTTGTTTCCATTGAGGGAGGGAGTCAGTGTTTGTCAAGTAAGCTGTCGTAGATTAAGATTCATAGATTTAGAATAAGAAAAACTGCTTATTAACTCCAATTTATTAATTTCGTATATGAGCCTTTTATCTAAAATCCAGTAAAATTAGGCCTATACCCCTCTGAAAAATATAAATCACTTTACGGGCAAATATGAAGGGCGAATTTGTGGGTTTTGTACAAAATACTTTACCCGAGTTATTAAATTAAAATAAATTCGAAGCATCATTTAAAGTGCCTGTTATGTTTATCTTATATTCAAATAACTATATGTTCATACTATTAAAAGATAGCTTAATTACCTTTTAAGGGGGAGAGACATTCATGCATGATAGGTTTTATTATGGTTTTATATCAGGGATATTAGCTGGTATTTTTCCATTAATTATAAATTTGGGCAGTCTTTTAGTAAACTTGACAACTCTAATTTGGTCAGATTTTATGTCAGTATATATTATAGGAAGAACGCCTGAAGGTATGTTGGAAACACTGTTTTTTATTGTCGTACAATTTGTATTCTTAGGGGTAGTTGGTATATTATTTAATTTTTTATTACCCCATATTTTAAGTGAGCGTATTGCTTTAAAGGGGTTTGTATATGGTATAGTAGTATGGTTTGTTTTATTTACTATGCCTACCCTTCTCGGGATTCCTAAGCTTGAAGAACTTCCAATAAAAACTGCAATAACCCACCTTTTTAGTGCAGGTGCTTGGGGCATTGCGCTGGCCTTAATTTTGAATAAAATAAACGACAAAGTCTCCAAACTTTAATAATTAACAAAGCTATAGATCATAACTCTTATCTCCACACTGTTACGGAAATGAATCGGGAAACATTATTTTAAGTTATTATCAATATGACTAGATTATTAATAGCAGGCTGAATCAAGCCATAATAAATCCTCTAAAAAATTAGAGAGCCCTTCGGGTAAATATGAAGGGCAAAATTTCGGAGCTTAAAAAAGTATTTATATCTTCATGAGTTGTTATAGGAATAGATTATTAACAACTGATGATAAGCTTTTTCATCAACTTATTTCCCCTTTATGCTCGGTAAGCTCCCAAAGCTGAGAAATGCTGAATTTCTGTAGTTTGTTAGTCCATTTGTTATAGTTTTCTGAGTACTCGGGAGTATTTAATGCTTTTTCACTAGATTCAATAAGTTCATTATAAGCTTCGGTTGGTAGACTAGAATATCTAATAGTTTTTATTTCTGTATTAGAACTATCTACTAGCATAGTTACTATCATGCTTGATCTTTTAATTATTTGTAACGGGTGTTTAACTTTACTTAGATATACGTTCGGATCAAAAAAAGTTTCAAATGTCAAATTCTTTGAAACTTGAAACATAGGTAACAAATAATTGTGATCATTTAAAAAACCTATTTTAATTTTATTTTCTTTTACCTTTTCGATTTCTTCATCTGTTGGTTTTTCTAATGAAATAATAAGCATAAATCCACCAGATAAACCTATCAGCTCAAAAACTGCTCCATCATTAAACACTAAATTTTGTTCTAATCCACCTAAATTAAGTTTTTCGCCTACTGATAAATTAAGTAGTTCGTCTTCCACAAAAATACCTCCTAAAATTTAAACTATTACAATCACATATTTAAATGCTTTGACCCTTATAATATATTCTAGGTAACTTATCAATATCCTTTTTTGGATATTAGATCTGGACATTTAATTTCTATTATTTTAACTAAAACATTTCATTCCTCGTGACTGTAATTATCGAGATATCTATTTAGACCTATTCATAGCATCTGTGATAAAATTCAGGTTATTGAGTATTTGTGTTATCTGTGTTTTATGTTTACGTACAATCTTTTATTATTTGGGTGTGTATGAGCTTTTAGGTATCTCCTCATATAAGTTAGTTGCATTAGTAATAAAGAAAAAGTAGCCTTAACTATTCACTTATTATCCTGTTAATCCTGCCTCTTGTCATTCGTATATAAAATTACCACTAAGTGTTTGCACAAAAGAGCAATCTAAGCTTCTTTTAAGTCGCATAAGATTTGAATCTCCCCACCTACTCTCTGCCAGTAAACTTCATGCAAATAGAAAGTCGCTTTCCAAGAAAATTCGTTTGAGTTATTAACCATCACTTCATTTACACGGTCGCAGGCATTCCTTCTAATATATAGTCATTTAAAGTATTGAATAAATCTTCAGGCGTGTTAACAACATCTTTATAATCTTCAGCCGCAGTTTTTCCTTGTTTTTTAAAAATATTACTTAGTTCATGTTTACTAAGTATATATTTATTTAGAACTGTGGTTATTAATGCCGCTTAGCGTAGCTCCGCGTTTTTAATCCTTTCCTATTTGTTATATAGCCAATAATGTAACTTCCCTAGAAATAAACTTATTATTTAGTCCTCCCAATTCATTTTATTTTAGGTTATTTTTAGTATAACCATTTTTAAAGGTGATACGAAAATAAATATATTATTTAAGTCATTGTATGTAAAGAGATTATTTAGATATAATTATTTGAGTTCTATCATGCTCCATAATCTATTCTCTTTATAAACATGATGATCTACTAAAACATTTTAATATTTTAACCCTTATTACTCTCCCTTGTCCCGTAATCTTTCTATATCCGCGTTTCTGTATAATGTTTAAATATCATTAGTAATAACTAATATCTGGCTCATACTTTTTAAATCATCATGGGTATTTGTGTCGTCAGTAATATCCGCTACAAATTAACACAAGATAGTTCTCATCATATAGTGAATTACAAACCGTTGGAAAGGAGGTATTAGACATGGCCATTTTACAAGGCTGTTCACCAGGGTTCTGGCGAAGCAATCTAGATGACTGGACTCCTACGAATAAGACTCCAGACGACACTATTTTTGAAACTTTTGAAGTGCAAGAAGATGATATCCCCTTTACTCCTAGTGATGCAACATTAATCCAAGGTTTACAAGTAGGTTTAGCTAACCCCATTTTACCAATTGCATGGAGAGGGTTTGTAAGGCAAGCAGTTGCAGCCATATTAAACGCACAACACCCAGAAGTAAACTATCCACTTACTGAAGCGCAAGTTAGACAAAGATTCCAAGATGTTATAGATGGTACTAGAGAAAGAGAAGAAGTAGAAGAAGAATTCGCAGCGTTTAATGATTTAGGTTGCCCACTATAATTTAGTATCAGAGAGTGCAGCATATTGCTGCACTCTCTCTTTTCTTTACTACTAACCTAGAATACCATTTCAAATATTCAACTCAACTAATGATAGCTCAAGACACAGTAAAGGAGGTACTAGATATTCCCTCAGTTCTAATGACAAAACAATAAAGTTTAATTATGGAGTTGCTGTTAATAGAAAATTAAGGAAAATCTGTGATAATAAGAAAGAAACTAAAAAACACTTGTCTAAAGCAGGAGTCCCCGTGCCGTAAGCGTCAAATAGCACCCACATTTCCTTAATAAAAAACTCCCATCTCATTTTAAATAATAAGTGGGAGTGTCTGTTATAACTGACTTTTGCTATTTGCTTTGAGTTTTTTGCAGCTTACAGTTTCCTGGTAGATATTCTGACCAAGGTAAAAATTTATCTAATTTTTCTTGGTCGTTGATGTCAATCTGAGGTAAATTTTCAAATAAGAACTGTAAATAATTAAATGGATTAAGTTCATTTTCTTTGGCTGTTTCAATAATGCTATAAATTAAAGCGCTAGAGTTAGCTCCTTTAGGTGTATTAGCGAACATCCAGTTCTTTCTACCTATGACAAAGGGCTTTATAGACCTTTCAGCTCTGTTGTTATCTAACTCTAAGTCGCCATCTTCTAAAAATGTATTTAGTTTTTTCCACTGATTTAAGCAGTAAGAGATAGCTTTTCCAAATGCACTTTTAGGTAAAGCTATAGATTTACCTATAGTCAACAAGTAATGAGTAACTTTGATGAAATTTAGGTATGCTGTTTATTTCCCCCCCCTGTAATTAGAGATG
Source organism: Natranaerobius trueperi (assembly GCF_002216005.1). NCBI lineage: Bacteria > Bacillati > Bacillota > Clostridia > Natranaerobiales > Natranaerobiaceae > Natranaerobius > Natranaerobius trueperi. The sequence continues at coordinate 397 of NZ_NIQC01000037.1, read as the reverse complement.
AACCGAGTAAAATTATGATTAAAATAGTAACAGCTGTTACTATTTTGAATCTCATATTTAGCTCCTTTCCTAGTCCTTTAAATTTGCATTTATTATACTAGGACTTAAGCTAGGGTTCTAGCTGTAATAATTGCCAAAGTAGACGAGTTCTTTTACAATTTCCCATAATTTTTTAATAATTGTTTTGTACTTAAATATTATAATTATAATCACTAAACTTTAAAATATACAAAGAAAGAGGGTATAGAATAATGAATAAGGTAAATAAACGTAAGCGTCAAATAGCACCCACATTGATTTAATAAAAAACTCCCATCTCATTAAATAAATAAGTGGGAGTGACTGTTATAATCAGTTTTTGCTATTTGCTTTGAGTTTTTTGCAACTTGCAGTTTTC
>NZ_NIQC01000036.1 GCF_002216005.1 Natranaerobius trueperi | reverse complement strand
AAGCACGCCGCCAGCGTTCGTCCTGAGCCAGGATCAAACCCTCCTAATTAAATTTAATTAGAAAAGCCGATCTGGCTTATTTATTCAAAACTTAACGCTTGCATCCTGTTCAGTTTTCAAAGAACAATTTAACTGCTCTCTCAAGCAGGAATGATATAATAACATGATTTTAGTTGTGAGTCAAGAAGTAATTTCAATTTCTTTTAATATCTTTCGCTTATTTTCACTTACATTTTCTTGACTTTTCAGTATCGCTCTCTCAAAGCGACATAAATTATCTTATCATGCTTACAAGTGTAAGTCAAGAAAAATATATTATCTATTGAAATAAGGTATTGATCTAATATTTTCTTGGTTAGATTCATTTCCTTCAATAAAAGAGTTATTCTGTGATTCTTGGTTCCCAAAAAAGTCATTTTGGGTATTAGTATTACTCTGATTATTACTTTGTATGTTTTCAGAACCCTGGGCTCCATCTCTTGTTGGTAAAGGTAAGTTAACAACAGTATCTGGCACATCACCCATATAAATCGTATCTGCTACTGGTACTGCGGTTTTAACTTCTCTACTAGTAGATACAAAGGGGATGATTATTTGTACATCTGCAAAAACGTCTAGATATATTTTATGTCTTGTTTGGTTTATTCCTGCTTCTTTGAATGAATGACTTACATCTACATGAACAGTACCAATTGGCACTAATGTTACAGGTATCTTCGGTCCGTAAGTAGCAAGGATTTGACTACCTAACACTTGACCTAAAGGTATGTTGATTTTTTCTCCTTCGATATCTCTTAATGTGTTTTGAACTCGTTTAACTGTTTCTGCTTGAACACGGTTAACCTCCATTGTGTTTGTTTGAGCCATAGTTATACTCCCTTGTGAATCTTTATCAACAATTATTAGATCTTCATACATAATATTTTGAGCAACTCTCTCATTAATTGCCTCATTTATGGCATCAAAAGCAATTATCTTTGCTCTCGCCTCAGCTATAGCTAAAAAAGTAGGACGTAAACTATTCTCGATAAATAAGAAAAACTGTATTAATATGAATATAACTATAGTAATTATAATTAAAGGCACAAAACCTCTCATTCTTTTTGATAAGGGCTTTTTAAACATGGTATGCCCTCCTTTCTATATTTTAAGATATGAGATTTAGTTATTTTATGTGATAAAAAAAATAACCCCACATAAAGTGGAGTTACTTTTAAGACTACGATAATTTGGCAAATTTTCTCTTACCAACTTGTATTATTAACCCTGTGGCTACTTTAATATTTTCATTTATGTCCTGTATTTTTTCACCATCTACTTTCACAGCCCCTTGTTTAACCATCCTTTTTCCATCACTATTACTACTAACTAGTTCACAAATCTTTAAAAGTCTCACAATTTTTATACAACCTTCATCATCTAATTCATCCTTAAAGTCACTAATAGCTATTTCTGGAATATCCTCTGGAATTTCTTGTTTTTGAAATACGCGTAGAAATTCTCCCTCAGCTTTTTTAGCTGCTTCATCACCATGATATAATGATACAATTTCTCTAGCTAGTCCCATCTTAATATCTCTTGGGTTTTTACCACTTTCTAAATCATTCTTTATTTTTTCGACTTCTTCTGGTAACAAGTCTGTGACTAATGTGTAATATTCTACAATTAACTCATCAGGAAGTGACATTGTTTTTCCATACATATCATATGGTTTTTCTTCTATACCTATGTAATTACCTAAACTTTTACTCATCTTCTTTTCGCCGTCAAGACCAACTAATATTGGCATCATTAAAGCAACTTGAGGAGATTTACCCTTTTCTTTTTGTAACTGCCTTCCCATTAATAAATTAAATCTTTGTTCAGTTGCTCCAAACTCAACATCTGAATCTAACACTACTGAATCATAACCCTGCATAATTGGATAAAAGAACTCATGTAAACTAATAGAATAATTATTTTTATAGCGCCAACTAAAATCTTCTCTTTCTAACATCCGTGCAACTGTTAATTTTGATGATAAATCAATAATGTCCACAAAATCTAGTTTTGATAACCATTCAGAATTAAAACATACTTTAGTCTGTTCTGGATACAATATTTTAAAGATCTGATTCTTATAAGTTTCTGCATTTTCAAGAATTTCTTCATCTGTTAACTGTTTTCTTGTTTCACTTCTTCCTGTTGGATCTCCAATTTTCCCAGTAAAATCACCAATAATAATAGTTACATGGTGACCTAACTCTTGTAGTTGTTTTAATTTTCTTAAAACAACAGTATGCCCTAAATGAATATCTGGCGCTGAAGGGTCAAGACCTAACTTTAACTTAAGAGGTCTATCATTTTCGATAGAGCTTTTTAACTTGTCTCGCAATTCATCTTTAGAAATTATTTCTTCAATTCCGTGGCAAAATATTTCTAATTGGCGTTCTAAACTATTGTTTTGAAGGTTCACTTCAGATCCTCCTAGCATAATTATTTTATATTGTCAAATTTATTAGTGATTTTATCACACTAATATAATTTTAGCAAAACTTTTAACACTAATATTATTTAAAGATTTAACTTAACAACAGTTACTCCTTCACCACCCTCATTTCTTGAACCTATTCGATATTCGTTAACATGTGGGTGTCCTTCTAAATGAAATTGAATTCCTTTTCTTAAGTTACCTGTACCTTTCCCATGTATAATGCGAATTTGAGTTAAATTTGTAACAATAGCATCATCTAAAAACTTATCAACTTTAGCTATTGCATCATCCACTCGTTCTCCCCTAATATCTAATTCAGTAGATATATTTGCTTTTTTATCAGTAAGTACACTCTTTCGTTTATGCTTTTCTATTTCACTACCATTTGAATTTTCTTTGTCTTCTACAAGATATAAATTAGAGAAAGCCACACTTACTTTCATGATCCCTACCTGTACTTCAGCCTCTTTTTTATCTTTATTAATCTTTTGTATAATACCTTCTTTATCTAAATTTGAAACATAAACATCCATTCCTTGGCGTAATTCAGCAGGTGATAGTGGTTCCTTGTTTTCATCTGATTTCATACTTTCTTGCAGATGTTCTTGCTTTTCTGATAATCGTTTTCTTACATTACCACTCACTTCTGCCATCTCTTTTTGTGAATTTTTCTCTGCAAGTTTTCTAGCTTCTTTTAGCGTTTCTTCTACATCTCTTCTAGCATCAGTAATTATATCTTCAGCTTGTTCTCTTGCTTTATTTAACACTTCGTCTCTTTTATTCTCCATATCTTGCTTTGCTTTTTCTAGTTCGGATTTCATTCTTTCCACTTTAGCTTTTTCTCGTTCTAACTCATCTTTTAGTAATTGAGTAGATTTTTCTTTTTCAGTAAGTGAAGAAATTAAATCTTCAACTTCTATTTCCTCATCAGCTAAAAAACTTTTAGCATTTGAGATAATATCATCACTTAAACCCAATCTTGATGAAATTACGAAAGCATTACTTTTCCCAGGTACTCCAATCAACAATTTATAAGTTGGTTTAAGTGTTATATCATCAAACTCAACTGAAGCATTTTCCACTCCATCTCTAGCATGAGCAAAGTTCTTTAATTGTGTATAGTGTGTAGTAGCTATGCTTCGACACCCTTTATTATGAAAGTATTCTAATAATGACATAGCTAATGCTGATCCTTCAGTAGGATCAGTACCCGCTCCCAATTCATCAAGTAATATTAGAGATTTTTCATCAACATTATTTACAATTTCAACAATATTAGACATATGAGAACTAAAAGTACTTAAAGATTGCTCAATATCTTGTTCATCTCCAATATCAGCAAAAACTTTCTCAAAAATCCCCATTTCAGTACCACGACCAGCTGGTAAATGTAGCCCCAATTGAGTCATTAGTGTAAATAATCCAACCATCTTTAATGTAACAGTTTTTCCTCCCGTATTTGGTCCGGTAATCACTAATGTATTAAAGTCATCTCCTAGTTTTACATCTATTGGCACTGCTTCTTCTCCTAATAGAGGATGGCGCGCTTTGAAAATATTTATCCGCTTTTCATAATTTAATTCAGGTTCTCTTGCGTTAAGTTTACGTGATAAAGCGCCTTTTGACAGTATGAAATCTAATTCAACTAAAATTTGTAATGTGTTTTGTAGTGGATCATAATGTTCTTTAATCTGCTCACTTAATTCTTTTAATATTTTTTGTATTTCCTTATATTCTTCACGCTTTGCCTGATTAAGTTGATTATTCTTTTCTACTACATCTCTTGGTTCAATGTATACTGTCATTCCGCTAGCTGATTGATCATGAATTATTCCAGGAATCATATTCTGATACTCTGCTTTAATAGGTAACACATACCTATCATTTCTCATGGTTACTAGCTTTTCTTGCAAGTACTTTTCACTAGAATTTAATGTTTTGTTTAATGATGATTTTACTTGTGATCTTAAATTCTTTACTCTCATTCTTATATTTTTTAAATTACTACTTGCTGAATCTTTCACTTCACCATCTTCATCAATTTTCGATTCAAGCTCTTTACGTAACCTAGTTAGGTTAGGTAATTTGTTAATTAGATCAAAAATTATAGGATAATTTTCATCATACTCATCAAATAACTTTTTTACTCTCTCAGAAGTTGATATTACACTTTTGATATCAAATAATTCATTTCCCTGCAAAACCCCATCTTTGGTGGCAAATTGTAATTGTTTTCTTATGTCTTTTAATCCTCGAAGAAACAGTTCCTTTTCTGCTAACAAGTTTCTAGCTTCAGTAGTTTCTTTTAACCATGTACTCACTTCACTATAATTAGTACTTGGTTTTAAAGTCTCACAGATTTCTTTTGTCATATCAGACATAGTTTCTTCCTTAAGCATGTCAATTACTTTATTAAGTTCTAAAGTTTTTTCAGATTTTTTAAAAGCCACGTTTATTCCTCCCTGATAACATTCTAGTCTGACAGCCATGTCATAAAATCATTTAAATCATAAGTATTAATAATCTGTTCGGGCGTCAACCAAGCTCTACGGGCTACATATAAACCATAATTAATATCTCTAAGAGCTACAACACTATGAGCATCAGTATTAATTAGAAATTTCACATCATATTCTTTAGCACTTGAAAGATATCTTTCTGATAGATCAAGTCTATCAATAGAAGAATTTATTTCAATAGCTGTATTAGTTTCATTAGCTTTTTGAAAGATTTTTTTAAAATCGAGATTAAACTCTTTTCTTTTACCAATAATTCTACCAGTGGGATGAGCAATTGCTTTTACATAAGGGTTCTCCATCGCTTGACATATACGTTTTGTTATAATTACACCTGAATCTTGAAAACCCTGATGAATAGAAGCTATAACAAAATCTAGTTGCTCTAAAATATGATTATGAAAGTCTAAGGTTCCATCTCTTAAAATATCGACTTCGACACCTGATAAAATTCTAATACCTGAATTCTTTTCATTCAAGACATTTATTTTTTCTATCTGTTTTTCTAGTTGCTCTTTTGAGAGCCCACTTGCAATCTTTAATGATTGTGAATGATCAGTGATTGCGATATATTGATATTCATATTGTTTAGCTATATCAATCATATCCTCCAGACTAGAAGCACCGTCACTCCAGTTAGTGTGTATATGTAAATCACCCTTGATTTCACTTTTTTTGACAACATTCGGAAGGTTTTTTTCCATTGCACCTTCTATTTCTCCCCTACCTTCTCTTAGCTCAGGGGCTATATATGGTAAATTTATTTTATCATACACTTCTTGTTCTGAGTAAATATCAATCAGTTTATTGTTCTTATAAAGACCATCCCTTTCTAATTTAACACCTTGTTTACTGGCTACACTCATGAGTCTATTTATATGTTGTTCATTTCCTGTTGAAATTAACAAATTATAATGAAATATCTTTGGGGTAGTAAAGTAAAACTCAACCTTAATTCCAACTGTATTTAATACACTTAGAACATGGTCCTTTTCATCTAACACTTGGTATACAGCAGGTAGTTCTGTAATATGTTCTTTTACCTTTTCTGGCTCAGTTGTTTCCACTAATATATCGATATCCTCTACAACTTCCATACGTCTTCTAACACTTCCAGTTATTTCTGCATTTGTAACTTCAGAAAAGCTTAGGATTTTTTTAACTATACTTTCACTCATTGGTAAAGCTATACCTAATAGGGTTGTTTTTTCAGCATTTTCTAGCTTTGATATACCCTCTAATACCTTTTGTTGAAATTTTTCACCAAAACCTGGATGATCTTTTATTTTTCCTTCTTCACATGCTTTTTTCAATTCCTTGACTGTAGATATCTTAAGTTCCTCAAAAAGTTTATGAGATGACTTAACTCCTATCCCTGGTATACCTAAAATTCGCCTAAGTCCTGTAGGAACTTCACTTCTTAATTCTTCTAGTAAAGTAGATCTACCCGTTCGCACAACTTCTTCAACAGTTTTAGCAATCCCCTCACCTATTCTAGGGACTTGACGCATTCGATTTTCCTGTACTAGTCTTGTTATTTCTTCAGAAAGTTTCTCAATCTGGCGAGCTCCCTGTCTATATGCACGGAATTTATAATAATTTTCACCTTTAAGTTCCATTAACTCTGAAATTTCTTTTAAAACAAGAGAAATTTCTAAATTCGTCATAGTTTATCACCCTTTTTTAGAATCTATTTCTTCATCTACAAGCTCCATTAAATTGTAATATTCTTCTTCTAACTTCAAATATTCATCGGCTAAATTAACTGCTGCTAGGACCGCTATTTGATGTAAACTTAACCGTGGCTTATTTTCTGCGATATGATTCATTGTCTCATCAACTGTAACCGCAACTTTTTGCATATATTCTGGTTCCTTTGAGCTTTTTAATGTATAATGTTCTCCAAAAATTTTTACTTCAGTACGATGTTTTTTGTCTGATTCCATATTTACACCTGAGCTAAAATCTGTAACTCTTTACAGACTTTAGACATTCAGGCTGTCACCTCCCTTGTTCTAAGTTTTACATATCAATTTATAATAAAATTGGATTTACTTGCTAGATTCTTATTTTATAGTATTAATTTCTCTTTTTATAAAGGAAAATCCTTCACAATAACATTAAAGAATAGGCGTCCTTTTAGGACGCCTTAATTGTTCTTTATGCCTTTCGTATTTCAGCACCTATCTCACTTTTTAATGCTTCTTCAATCTGTTCATAAACTTTATCTACTCTGTCATCAGTTAGGGTTGTGTTTGGATCTCTAAACTTAATAGAGTAAGCTAAACTCTTCATGTTTTCAGGAATTCTTTCTCCTTGATATAAATCAAATAAATTTATATCCTCTATTAAATCTTCACCAACATTAATTATCACCTGAGAAACTTGTTCTTCTGGGATTTCACTTGGAACCAGCAGTGCTATATCCCTCAAAACAGCTGGGTATTTAGGTAATGATGTGAACTTCTCCACCAAGCTAGCTTTAGAATAGATAGATTCTAAATCTATTTCAGCTAATACTACTTGAGTATCGATATCATAGTTTTCCTTAACAACTGCTGGGTGCATTTCACCCATTATACCAATTTTTCTCTCATCTAAATAAACACCTGCAGTCCTTGTTGGATGAAATGAAGGATGTTTTTCAGGTTTAAAAGAAACATCAGAAAAACCTATATTCAAACGCTCTAAAAGTAATTCAAACATGCCTTTAACGTAGAAGAAATCAATTTTTTGTGGTTGTTCTAACCAGCTTTTTGATTTAATTGCTCCCATACCACCAAAAATTAATGTATTACGTTCATTTGGCAAACTATCTAAAGGTAGTTTTTCAGGTAAATAAATTTTTCCAATTTCAAAAATATGGTGATCTTTTTCTCCATGCTTGAAGTTATGAGATAAAATCTTCATAATTGATGGTAATAATGTAGTTCTCATAATACTTTGTTCTTTTGTTAATGGATTAGCTATAGGTACCGATTTTCTAGCTGAACTTTCATCACTGAAGTTTAATTTATTGTAATCTTCAGGTGAAATAAAAGTATAAGAAATTATCTCAGATAATCCTGAAGATAACATGGTTTCTCTAACAGTATCTTCAACTTGTTGTCTATGTGTTTTCCTTCCTTGCGTAATTCTTCCTTTAGGCATAGTTGTAGGTATCTTATCATACCCATATAAACGTGCTATTTCTTCTATTAGATCGACTTCTAAAGTAATATCATTTCTTCTAGTAGGAACAGTTACATTCAAAGAGTCTTCTTTTTCATCTGTGATATCAAATTGTAATCTTCTAAAAAGGTCTCTGATCTCTTCTTTTGAAATATCAATACCTGTTAATTGTCTAACTCTTTCAACTCTAAGTTCAATGCTAACTTGTTCTCGCTTTTTAGGGTACTCATCAAAAGCTCCAACTACTACTGTTCCAACACCAAGTTGTTCAATCAATTCTACAGCTCTAAAAGCTGCATTTAGAGTATTGTTAGGATCGACTCCTTTTTCAAACCTTAAAGACGCGTCTGACCTTAAGTTTAAACGATTAGCTGTGCGTCGAACACTAATATTATTAAATGCAGCTGATTCTAGTAAAATTCGGTTACTCTTTTCTGATACTTCGGTAGCATAACCACCCATTACACCTGCAACTGCTATAGCTTTTTCCTTATCAGCAATAACTAGATCATTTGAGGTAAGTTTTCTAGTTTTTTCATTTAATGTAACAATCTCCTCTTCATCTTTTGCTCGTCTTACAATTATCTCATCACCTGATACAAGATCATAATCAAAAGCATGAAGAGGCTGGCCATACTCTAGCATTACATAATTAGTAATATCTACTAGATTGTTTATAGGTCTAATTCCATAAGTACGAAGTCGTTGCTGTAACCACATAGGTGATATACCTATATTTACATTTTCAATTAACATTCCAACATATCTTTCACATAAATCACTATCTTGTATATTTATGTTTACATTATCTAATGTTTTATTCTGTGAAAAATCTGTTACTTTAGGTACGTTAATTGGTATATCTAATACAGCAGCAACTTCACGAGCTACTCCTAGCATTCCAAGACAATCAGCACGGTTTGGAGTGAGATCAAATTCTAAAACTTCGTCATCTAATCCCAAGTAAGATTCTAACGGTTCTCCGACAGGCGCATTCTCAGCTAAAACCATTATTCCTTCTTCTTTTTCAGGTGCTAATAAACCTAGCTCTTCACAGGAACAAATCATACCAAAGGATTTTTCTCCTCTAAGCTTTGCCTTTTTGATTTTCATGCCATCAGGTAATTTGCCTCCTACCTTGGCAACAGGTACTTTCTGTCCTTTTTTTACATTCGGTGCTCCACAAACAATCGACATTGGCTCTTGTGTTTTATCAACGTTAACTTTGGTTACACTTAGCTTGTCAGCTTGAGGATGTTTATTCACTTCTAAAACTTTACCAACTACAACATTTTCAAATCCCGGGTGCATTGAATGAATTCCTTCTACTTCTATACCACTATTAGTTAAGTAATCAGCTAATTCTTGTGCAGATATATTAAAATCTAAGTATTCTTTTAGCCAATTATAAGATACTTTCATATAAATAATCCTCCTTTACCTTATTTAAATTGTTCAAGCATACGTTTATCGTTATCAAAAAAGATTCTTAAATCATCTACCCCATACTTAAGCATAGCGATTCTTTCAACTCCCATTCCAAAAGCAAAACCTGTTACTTTATCAGGGTCATATCCCGATTTCAGAAAGACATTTGGGTGAACCATGCCAGCACCAAGAATTTCTAACCAACCAGTCTTTGAACAAACACGACATCCATGACCTTCACAAATAACACATGAAATATCTACTTCTGCGCTCGGTTCAGTAAAAGGAAAATAGCTTGGACGAAGACGAATATCTACATTTTCACCGAACATTTGTCTTGCGAAAGTTAATAATGTACCTTTTAAATCACCAAGTGTTATTTTTTCATCAACTACCAGTCCTTCTATCTGGTGAAACATAGGAGAATGAGTTGCGTCATCATCTTTTCTATATACTTTTCCAGAACAAATAATTCTAATTGGTTTTTCAGGAACTAATTTTTGCATAGTTCTTGCTTGGACTGGTGAAGTATGAGTCCTTAATAAAATCTCATCTGTGATATATAATGAGTCTTGCATCTCTCTAGCCGGATGATCCTTTGGTATATTTAAAGCTTCAAAATTAAAATGATCAGTTTCAATTTCCGGACCTTCAGCAATATCATAGCCCATACCTAAAAATATTTCATGGACTTCATCTAACACCTTTTTTAAAGGATGTATTGCTCCTCTTTCAACATGTCGACCAGGTAAAGTTATATCTATCTTCTCTTTTTCCCACCGTTTTTGAAGTTCTAAATCTTTTAACTTACTTTCCCTATCTTCAAAAGCCTTTTCTAGTTCATCTCGTATTTCATTTGCAAGCTTTCCAATGATCGGACGTTCATCCTCTGAAAGTCGACCCATACCTCGTAATATTTTTGTTAATGCACCTTTTTTACCCAAGTACTTAACTTTAACTTCTTTTAGTACATTAAGTTGGTCTGTAATTTCAAGCTCTTGTAATGCTTCTTTTTTTAACTGATTCAATTCGTCTCGCATCAAAAAACCTCCTTATTAGCTTCATAATATCTAACTTCAAAGTTATACCATAATATAAAAAGCTTTCGCCACAATAGGGACGAAAGCTTAACTTCCGCGGTACCACCCAGATTGGAATAATACCCACTTAAATAAAGATAACGGTCACCCGGTCCGGCCTACTAATGGTTCAGCCGGACAGCTCCGGGGAGAACTTCAGTTGAATTGACTTAAGGTAGCTTCCAGTCTATGACTACCTCTCCCTGAAAAGCCAGATTTCAACCTACTTGCCCCTTCATAGCTTTTTTAATATTTTTACGTCTTATATTACACACTGCTACTATTGATTAACAAGTGAATCTTCTTGAGAGTTTTGTTGTAGATCGCGATAGATTAAATAGGCTGTAATGGATCCCGTAAGTTCGAATACTTTCCAAAAAAAATTTTTATCAACCATAAAAGGGACCCCACCCTTTCAGTGAATTTATGTAAATTATATCACATAGAATAGGGTAAAACAAGTTGAACACCTAATAAAATCGCTTTTTTGCAACTTCGTACATCATAACTGATCCAGCTACTGAAGCGTTTAAAGATTCACTATTTCCGTACATTTGTATTTTAGTGGGAAAGGATACTTTCTTTAAATCATCTACTATGTCGAATCCGTCTAACCCATTTGATTCATTCCCAATAACAAGAACAATTGGGTTATCATCAAGCTCTAATTGATCCAAGGTATATTCTCCATATACTTCTCCAAAAAGCACCCTAAAAGAAAATTGTGATAGATAATTTTGAAACTCTTCCAAATTAATATTAAGGGCAATCGGTATATGAAATAAAGCTCCCATACTACTTCTGACAACTTTATCATTCGTTGGGTCAACACTTCCTTTAATATTTATCACACCATCAAATCCAAAAGCATCAGCACTTCTAATTAAAGTTCCAGCATTTCCTGGGTCTTGAACATTATATAGTACCAATAAATTTTTTGATGATTGCATGATTTTCGATAGACTATCTCCTTTAAACTTACAAGAGCCTAAAAGTCCTTGGGGAGTTTCAGTAAAAGCAATTTTTTTAAGTAACTGTGGATCTATTTCATAACAACGAACTCCACTTTGACACAACTCATTTATTAATTTTTTTTGAGTTTCATTTGTATTTTTATATGAGTACAATATGAATTCAAATTCTACGTTATTTAAAAACGCATCTTCTATCAGTTTAACACCTTCTAAAGGAACTAATTGCTGTTGGTGTCTCCACTTTTTTTGTCTTAACTTACGATAAGTTTTAATATAATAATTATTCTCTCCTGTAATCATCACTTCACCACCAGTTCAGCTAGTAAACTCTTCTATTTGGTTAATATTATCATGCTTTCCAACAACTATTAATACATCCTTTTCTCTAAACTTATCAGTTGGCTTCGGTGAGATATTTACATCATCTTCTCTTTTTACAGCTAAAACAGTCACTCCATACCTAGCTCTCAAATCTAGATCACGTAGGGTTTTACCAGCCATTTTTTTAGGAACAGTAACTTCTGCTATAGAATAATCTGGAGCAAGTTCAATATAGTCTAAAATATTTGTTGTCGCTAAATTATGAGCAACACGTGCACCCATATCCCACTCTGGATAAATAACTCTATCAGCACCTATTCGTTCTAATACTTTTCCATGCATTTTATTTTGTGCTTTTACTACAACATACCCTACACCGAGCTCTTTTGCTATTAAAGTAGCCATAATACTCGCTTGAATGTTTTCTCCAATGGAAATGATTACTACATCAAAGTTTCTAAGTCCAATTGAAATAAGGTTTTTTTCAACGGTCGCATCTGCTTGGATTGCATGAGTAACTTCTTTAGAAGCATCCTGTACTTTATTTTCTGATTTATCAACAACTAAAACATCATAACCCATATTAGTTAATGTGTAAGCCACACTTGAACCAAATCTACCAAGTCCAACAACTGCGAATTGTTTTTTCTTCATACTATTTCCTCCTTGCTTTCAATAACTAACATTAGCCAATTAATAAGCGTTCTTCAGGATATCTAACACCAGTTTTTTCTTTACCTCTTGCAAAAGCAAAAGCGAGAGTTAATGGTCCAAGTCTACCTATAAACATTGTCACAATAACTATAGCTTTTCCAACTGGTGTCAAATTAGGTGTTATTCCTTTAGACAATCCTACTGTTCCAAAAGCAGATATTGTTTCAAAAAGAGTTTCTTCAAAAGTCGCATTTTCTGTAATCATTAAAAGTGTAGCTACAATAAACACAAGGACTAGTGAAATAAAGATAATAGCCAAAGCTTTATTAATTAAACTATACGGTATTCTACGCTCTAAGAAATTAACATCATGAGTACCACGGATAACAGCATTTACTGTTAACAGTAATGTACCAAATGTGGTGGTCTTTATTCCACCACCAGTTGAAGCAGGTGACGCACCTATGAACATTAATACCATTAAAAATAAAGTAGTGGGATTAGTTAACTCATCAGTCGGTAGTACATTATACCCTGCAGTCCTTGGTGTTGCACCGGTAAAAAAAGCACTCCAAATTTTAGATCCACTATCGACCGCTCCAAGAGTTTCTGGATTATTCCATTCTAAAATAAGTACTACAAAAAATCCAATAACAAGTAGAATACTTGTTATAAGTAAACTTACTTTAGAGTGAAAGCTAAGCCGTTTTAGATTTCTTGAACGCTTAAGGTCTACTAATACAGTAAATCCAAGACCCCCAAAAATAAATAATAAAGGAATTATAATAGATATTATTGGATCTTCAACAAAAGGGGTTAAACTTCTATACTCTCCGATAATATCAAACCCAGCATTACTAAATGCACTTATTGAGTGAAATAAACCATAAAACATACCAGTTGCATAATCTAAATCTAGAAGTTGAGTAAATCTAAAACCTAATATTATTGCAGCTATTCCTTCAACAATCAAAGTTAGAAATATTATGTATTTAACAAGACGAACAAGACCTTGTAGGTCAAATTGATTAAATTGTTGTTGAATTACAATTCTTTCTTTCAAGGTTATCTTACGACCTAGTGCCATAAAAATCAAAGTGGCAACTGTCATAAAGCCCAAACCACCCATCTGAATTAAAACCATGATTACTGTCTGGCCAAACATTGTAAAGGTAGTACCTGTATCGACAACTACTAATCCTGTAACACAAACTGCTGATGTAGCAGTGAATATTGCATCTAATAATGGTACTCTATCACCATTAACAGCTATAGGTAAACTTAATAATATTGTTCCTATTAAGATTAAAGATAAAAATCCTAGTACTAATATTTTAGCTGGGTTGAATGTTGTCTTGTCTCTTACTACCATTACTATATCACCCCACTGTAATTATTATTAGAATTTCAACCATATTTTAAACTTTAAAATCAATATTATAGCACTAAGAAAAATAAGGAACCCTTTCTGAAGAGTTCCTTAATGATTTATCTTATACGTGTTTTTTTGCAGTTTCTACTAATTGATCAAAAGCTTGTTCATTATTAATTGCCATATCAGCTAACATTTTTCTATTAACTTCAACTTCAGCTTTTTTCAATCCATTGATAAATTTATTGTATGAAAGCCCTCTTTGTCTACAAGCAGCGTTAATTCTTGCAATCCAAAGCTTTCTAAAATCTCTTTTTCTAGTTCTTCTATCTCTATAAGCATAGTTAAAAGATTTCATAACCTGCTGATTTGCAATTTTAAATAAACGGCTTTTAGAACCACGATAGCCTTTAGCAAGCTTCAAAACATCATTATGACGTCGACGTCTAGTAGTTCCAGTTTTTACTCTTGGCATTTTCTTCTACCTCCTTTTTAATGACTATATTTATAACTGTTATTATGGAAGAAGCTTTTCGATACGTTTTTCATCAGCCTTTCTCATAACAGTCGCTTTCCTTAAGTTACGCTTCCTTTTAGGGCTCTTTTTAGTAAGAATATGACTTGTAAAAGCTTTATTTCTTTTAACTCGACCTTTACCCGTTTTCTTGAAGCGTTTAGCTGCACCTTTATGAGTTTTCATCTTAGGCATGATTTTATCCTCCCTTCCGTATGTTAGCGTATTTAGAAATATATTATTGGTCTTTTTCTTGTCTTGGGGCTAATACCATAATCATATTTTTCCCCTCAACACTAGGTTTTTTCTCAACTACTGCAATATCTTTCACTTCATTTGCTAACTTTTCACAAAGCTCTCGACCTATTTGTGGATGAGTAATTTCTCGTCCTCTAAACATAATGGTCACTTTCACTTTGTCTTCTTTTTTCAAGAATTTTGTAGCATTTTTTAATTTAGTATTAAAATCATTGTCTTCAATGTTTGGTCTTAACTTAACTTCTTTTATATTCATTGTCTTTTGCTTTTTCTTTGCTTCTTTTTCTTTCTTATTTTGTTCGTACTTAAATTTACCATAATCCATAATACGACACACTGGCGGTTTCGCCTGTGGAGCAACTGTTACTAAATCTAATCCTTCTTCTTCTGCAATTTTCATTGCTTCTTTAGGGTGCATAATTCCTAACTGTTTACCGTCCTTACTAACAACTCGAATTTCTCGAGCTCTAATTTGCTCATTTACAGGTAGCTCTTTGCTAATATTTTTTCACCTCCTGAGAATTATACATAAATAGTATTAAACATAATAAAAGAGCGAGTATCAATACTCGCTCTTTTTAGCCGAATTTATACACTATTAACCATAGTCTAAAAATAGACACAGTCATAGAATTTTATCACGGCAACCTTACGAACTATACGTTGTAAGGTGAGAAGCGAGTAGCTTCTACTTCTTTCCTATTTAGTTCAGTGGTAGTATATCATCTAGCTTATCAAAAGTCAATCATACACTGTTATTCTTTTCTATCTATTTTTTGTTTAATTTCATCTGCAATATCAGTTGTATTACGTGAACCTAAATCACCATCTTCACGTGTTCTCACAGATACTGATCCATTTTCAACCTCTTCATCTCCTACAATTAACATATAAGGAGTTTTCTTCATTTGAGCATCTCTAATTTTGTACCCAATCTTTTCGTTTCTAGTATCAAGTTTAACTCTAATTCCTTTTTCTAGAAATTCTTCTTGAACTTTTTGTCCATACTCAATATGCCTATCTGCTATAGGTATAATCACAGATTGTACTGGAGAAATCCATAGCGGAAACTTTCCTTCATAGTGTTCAATTAGTAATGCAAAAAACCTCTCTAACGCTCCATATACAACTCTATGAATCATAACTGGTCTATGTTTTTGGCCATCTTCTCCGATATAAGTAAGGTCAAATCTTTCAGGAAGTAAGAAATCTAACTGAATAGTACCACATTGCCATGAACGACCAATAGCATCTTCTAACTGAAAGTCTATTTTAGGACCGTAAAATGCACCGTCTCCTTCATTAATAATATAATCAATACCACGTTTTTTAAGTACCGTTTCTAGTGCATTTGTAGCTTTATCCCAAATTTCATCTGGTCCCATAGCTTTTTCTGGTTTAGTTGAAAGTTCAACATAATAATTAAATCCAAATTTTTGGTAGAATTTATCAATTAAATTAATAACTCGTTCAATCTCTTGTTCAATCTGAGAAGGTAACATAAAAATATGAGCGTCATCTTGGGTAAAGCTTCTTACTCTCATAAGACCATGAAGTGCACCTGATAATTCATGTCTATGTACTTTACCTAGTTCACCAACACGTAATGGAAAATCACGATAACTGTACATATTATTTTTATATACAAGCATAGCCCCAGGACAATTCATAGGCTTAACAGCATAATCTTCTTCATCTATCTCTGTAAAGTACATATTCTCTTTATAATGATCCCAGTGACCTGATCTTTCCCACAATTGACGGTTTAATATAATTGGAGTGTTAATTTCTTGATAACCTGCTTTTTGGTGTTCTTTTCGCCAAAAGTCAATAAGTTCATTCATGATTATCATACCGTTGTTATGATAAAAAGGAAATCCTGGAGCTTCTTCATGTAAGCTAAATAATTCTAGCTCTTTTCCTAATTTCCTATGATCGCGTTTTTTCGCTTCTTCTAACCGATGTAAGTATTCTTCTAATTGAGATTTCTTAAGAAATGAAGTTCCATAAATTCTTTGTAACATGGGACGTTTTTCATCGCCACGCCAATAAGCACCAGCCACTTTTAATAAATCAATAGCAGTTTCCTTGATTTTACCAGTAGAAGTTAAATGTGGTCCCTGACAAAGATCAATAAATTCCCCTTGTTGATAACAAGTTATTTCTTCTTGTTCATCTAAGTCTTTAATTAACTCTACTTTGTATTCTTCACCCATATCTTCAAACATTTTAATAGCTTCGCTTCTTGAGTACACTTTTTTCTCAATAGGAAGATCTTCTTTAATAATCTTTTTAATTTCCTTTTTAATTTTTTCTAAATCATTATCTGAAAGTGATTCATTTAAGTCTAAATCATAATAAAAGCCATCTTTTATTGCTGGTCCTATACCTAATTTAACTTCATCAAATAACCGTTTTACAGCTTGAGCTAACACATGAGCTGATGTATGACGATATACTTCTTTTCCTTCTTCTTCATCAAAAGTTACAATATCAACTTGACAGTCATCGGTTAACTCATAATCCATCCCAACTAATTTACCATCAACTTTTGCCCCCATCGCTTCCTTCGCTAAACGCTTACTAAGTTCTAAAGCTAAATCATACACAGTACTATTTTTTGATAGTTGTTTTACAGAACCATCTTTTAAAGTAATATTAATCATACTATCCCTCCTCACTTATTTTGCTAATAAAAATAACCTCTCACCCCGTGTCTTTGACATCGGGACGAGAGGTTTACTCGCGGTTCCACCCAACTTAACTATATTCTTAAAAAAAGAATATAGTTCGCTCTACCCCATAAGGCAGGGCTGCCTGACGACTTACTTACTTCAGTCTCAAGCTCCGAGGTGGTCTTCTAGTAGTCTCCGGTGTTATCTGCTTCCAGCCATGGCAGATATTCTCTGGTTCCAGAATTCACTACTATACTGTCCTCTTCATCGCTTTTCATCGGTAATGATTGTTATGAAAATTATATTCTTTTGTTACCTGCTTGTCAATAGAAAAGATAAAGAAAAATAAGTTGAAATAGACCAACTACAAAACCTAGTATACTCCCTAGAGTTTCAATAAACTTAAACTCTTTTCTCGCAACTCGAAGTACTAGTTTCTCTACCTCTCGGGTATCTAAATTCATAATTTCCTTTTTAATTAGTTTTTCGATATCAATATAACTAGTTAAATCTTGAAGTATTATTTGAAAGTTATTATGTAGAGATGTTTCTATATTACGACCAATTGACTGTCTCACATTTTCAATAACTCTCTCTCTAATATACTCGGGTAAATACCTCAATCTTGTTTGTAACTTTTCTTTAATAGCTTTTTCAACTGACCTTTGAATCTTATTTATCGTCCTATATTCGTCAATCTCTTCAATTAATTTTCCTGAGGGGAGTAGCTCTTTAGCCACAACTCCCCCTATACTTTGTGCAATTTCTGATTTTCTTCGTGATAATAAACCTTGAATTTCGATATCTAATATGGGTAAGCTGATTTTTTCATGGGGCCAAAAAAGAAGTTTGATTGCTATAAAATTAGTAAGCCAACCAATTAAACTAGAAATTATCGGTATAAAAATAACAGTTGAAGATAACATAGAATATGCAGTCCCCTTATAGTTTTATATTATATCCAATTCAATGCCTCGTAATACACATAAATCACAACTCATTTTCTAAGCTAAATTGCAATATTAAATTGAACTAGTTTCCAACTGTAATATAAAAATTGTTACTCCAGTAGAACACTACACTGTTCTAAGAACGCCTCGTCGGAGATAAGTAGCCAAGGATCCGTCTGGGTAAGGTATTGCACCAGGTTTGAACTCTAGCAATTGCTTGTGATGAAAAATCAGAGAGACTCTTCCCTTTTGGGATGAAACGTCTAATCAAGCTGGTATGTCGTTCGTTAGTTCCTCTTTTTCCAGAAGAGTAAGGATGTGCAAAGTAAACTTTGGTGTTTAGTTTTCTCAAAAGATGCTAGATCTGCAAACTCTAGACCATTATCAGCAGTAAAGCTCTTGAAGACTTTTGAAAAACTATCACCCATTTCATAAGCCAGGTTTGCTAAAGTTTCTTGTACAGCTTCAGTCGTTTTAGCAGGAATCTTACGTATAATTTCTTTGCGAGTTTTCCTCTCAGTAATAGTTAGTAACACAGGTTCAGTTGTTTTCTTAACAATCACGATGTCAATTTCCTAGTGACCAAATACTTAACGATCATTTACTTCTTTAGGTCGTTCGCTAATACTCGTTCCTAAAATCTTTTTATGTTTTCTAATTCGTTTAAGTTTAGTCCTGCGTCTAGTCTTTAGCGGTAGATCAATGTTTTTAATATTGAGTAAACCTGCATCAACGTAATTATAGAACGTTTTAGTTGATACCATAGTTTCTTTAGGGAATTTGTTTTGTCTTTTGAGAGACCCACAAATAGAATCCAAAGAAAACTTGGGATTCCAAAACAAATTTGTAGCATGATTGATGAATTCTTCACATTGTAAAAACTTAAATTTAGGTCCGCAGTTATTTCGGTTCTTTTCATATATTCTTTTAGCTGTATCTGGATAATAAATTTGACATAGTCTAAGAGCCTTGATTTGAGTTAGGTTACTGTGCCTTTAGTTTATTTCGAATAGTGTTTGATGCTCTATTTAAAATTTTACCGATAGCGTATGGGCTGTAGCCTTGTTTATGCAGTAACTCAATTTTTCCTTGCTCGAAATCATTTAGGTGTTTATTATTGCGGGAGTTGGTGTATCATTAAAGTGATCCATAGTGTGCACCATTCCTGTAATTAGTTTTTTTCTGGCGAATTAATTATATTACAGTTGGGTCCACTATGGAGTTTTTATTTAGTTCAATTTGATTTTACAATTAAGCACTCATTTTCTAATATACCTTTCGCAAAGCTTACAATTTGTACAGTAATTAACCCTTCCTGAAAAGATAGTCTCTACAGCTTCAAAAAAATCTAATTCTGTATCATATTCTTTTTTTGTAGTTATTGAATTTTCTTCAGTATGAATTATAATTTCTTTAGGGGTTAAAGCTATTACAGCGGACATAAAAAGTTCTTCATCTCTAGCACCAGTTTCTTCTTCATTAACAATACTTTCTAAATACTCTCTTGAAAAACTTTCCCATAGTTCATTTTTTAGTTCAAATTGTTCTTTTCTGTATATTAAATGAACTTTACCTACTCTACAAGGTTGGTCTTTCACAAAGTATTGTAGTACAGACAAAAAATCTTCATATTCTTTTTTCATTAAATATTCGTTAATTAACTCATCTAAAAGATTATCTAAAACTTCTATAAACCATTTTAATCTAAACCTTAAAAAACCTTCAATATCTAAGTAATGACTACCTAAGAGATATTCTTCTAATTGTTCTTTGATTCGGTTCTCTTCCCAATATAACAAATCATTGTTCTTTTTATATTTTTCATTTAAAGTCTTTTCAATAATTTGTTCATAATCCTCTTTATTTAAGTGCCAATGTTTTTGTTCTGACAGCTCGTAAAGCAAAACCCTTTTGATTTCTGTTGTATACCAATATGCTAGTTTTTTAGCAAGCTTATTAACAAAGCCATAACTATCTGAACTACGAAGTTTCCATATCAAAAATCCATTTATTTCTTGTTTAAACTTAGTAGCATAAAAACTCACAAAATTATTTAATTGTGTTTTATAATTCTTTGTTACTAATGTGATCTCCGTAATCATACTACTCTCCCCTTTCAAAATCAGTATATGAAAAGTAGCATGACCACGTTTCTAATATATAAAAAATCGAGTAGGAGGTAGATAATTAATTTATCTACCGACCTCTCACACCACCAAGCATACCGTCCGGTACTTGGCGGTTCAATGATTTAAGTGCAGTACCTCGTATCTTTTGGATATGTCATCATATCCAATTGATGCGAGGTATTCATTTGTTAATGACCTTGATAATATCCAGCTATTGGCTATCCGCCAATATCCTTTCCGAGTGTTTACCCATTGCCAAGCTTTCCCTTTGGATATTCCAAGTCGTTTGAGGTTCTTAAACCTCGCACTTATTTTCTTCCATTGCTTCCACAAGTACATTCGAATTCTACGCCTAATCCATTCGTTAAGGGCGGTGATTCTATTCTTCATATCTGCGATAGAGAAATAGCCTAACCAGCCTGTGGTGAATGTTTTAAGCTCTTTAAGTATCTTCTGAGTCGACCTACCACGTTTACGACTTGTTATCTGCCGTACCCTGTCCTTGAACCGTTTTACGGACTTCTGGTACGGTCTAATTCCAATCTTCCCTTTAGCTTTGTAGAGGGAGAAGCCAAGAAACTTAAGTTTTAGTGGGCTTCCAGTTTTGCTCTTTTCTCGGTTTACCTTAAGTTTCAATCTATCCTCAAGGTACTTTGTACAGCTGGTCATTACTCTTTCAGCGGCTCTCTTACTTTTGACGTAGATGATACAGTCATCTGCGTACCTCACAAATTTATGTCCCCTCTTTTCAAGTAGTCGATCAAAATTGTTGAGGTAGATATTACTGAGTAATGGAGACAGCTTTCCACCTTGTGGAGTGCCTTTGGTAGAAGGGCTCGAAAGCCCATTTGACATAGCCCCACTCTTTAAAAATTTGCGTATGAGTCGTATGATGGTTTCATCCTTTACTTGTTCCCTTACCATACCTATCAACAAGTCATGGTTCACAGTGTCAAAATATTTTGCTAGGTCTA
>NZ_NIQC01000035.1 GCF_002216005.1 Natranaerobius trueperi | reverse complement strand
AGAAGGTAAACAGCATCATGAAGCTGTAAGGACTCTAGCTAATATTTGGGTTAGGATACTCTTTGCTATGTGGGTAAATAAAGAGCCCTACAACGAAAGCAAGTTCATAAAAGCTAGAGAAAAACACATTGCTTAATTTAGTTTTTAAAAGAGCAAAATTTCAAATTTGGATTACTGTATTCTGGATTTCCAAATTTTACAGGTTTTTATCCTTTACATAGAGAATCTTTCAAGATACTTTTTTAACCTTTTTAAAGCGATATTCAAATCCTTTTTAGGAGTTTTGTTATCTTTCTTTTGAAAACCGTGGAGTAAAACAAAGGTATCATTAAAATCTTTAAAAAGTATTCGAAATATGTTAGAACTATGCCTTATCCTTAATTCCCAAAGTTCTGTATTTTTAATTTTACGAATATGTGGCATCCCTAGAGAAAGTCCGAACTCTTCAAGAAGATCAATTTCTCGTAAAATTTTGGCCTGTTCTTTAGAGTATTGTTTTAAGATGAAGTTTACAACAGGTGATTCATTTGATTCTTCAAAATATATTATTTCATACATGACTTCACCTCACACCTGTTAGTAATAAAATTATATCACATATATGTTATATAAACAATAAAAGCAAAACTTCAGATAACACGATTGTTTGCGCGACTCCCTGCGGTCGCGCCTTCGGGACATTGCCTTTTGTCACGACTTTTGCATTAATGGGTTAGAGTTATTGAGTAGCAAAAGTCGCGCCAAACCCCTTGGTATTTTCTTTGGGTTATTATGCCGGGCCGACAACGTCGCAAACAACGGGAACGTTATCGGAAACATTGGGTGAAATAAGAAGTTTTTCTGTGTTTTATGGACAATGGAAACATAAGGAGGGAAAACTTGAATAACAAGCAAGAACCTGATAATCGTAATAACTTTGAAAAACAATTAGAAGAACTTGAGGAATGGCAGGAAAATCAGTATTATCCGGGTCATTATATTGGAACCGGGAGAATTATAAAGTTTGTAAAGGAACTGAATAAGTATTGGCTAGCACCTCTCATTATAGGAGTGATTTGTTCAAGTTTGGTATTTGTCTTTATAAATAATATATTGAATTTAAGCTTATCTTCTCCAGAGGACACTTTAGAATTAATAAGAAATATAATATTTTTATCTTTTTTCTTGGTGGTAGGAATCTATGGAATTAAGAGTGGGATACAAAGGTACTTAAATAGATAATAGAGAACTATAGTTAAAGTTTTGGACTGGAATTAACTCATGATATGTATTGTTTAAAGGCCTTATTAATGAAGCTATTTATCATGCCTGTTAAACCCAATGCATCCGATAACACGCTTGTTTGCGTTACTCCTTCGGTCGTACCCTACGGGACATGTCTTCTGTCACGGGAGACGCAGTTGATGAGTAGAATTAATTGAGGGTAACTTCCATACTAACTGGACCTGAGTCAATATTTTGAGACTTTTAGTACTTAAAATAAATAGGGGGTGGGGGGATGGAATTTTTTATAATGCTAATAATAATTATACTTATAATCTCTGTTCCTGCAATAATAGTATACCACATTTTACTTATACGTCTTGCTGAACTTGAAAAAGAAATTGACTTTTTAAGAGAAGCCATAACTTATTCATCAGATGACAGTTAGTTATGTTTTAAAAACTTTAAATGTTAGGAGGTATATAGTATGGAAGTGAGTATAACTGCTTTTTTCACCTTATTAAATATAGTAGTTCTAATTGGAATAATATATCTTGCTGTAAAACTAATTAAAACATTTTTTAGAAATAGTAAGTGTAAAGAACAAACGCTAGAACAATTAGAGCAAATTAATAAAAAACTCACTAACAAGGACAAAGAAGATGATTTATAAATATAAGACTTTTTTCTAACTTCATTTAGAATTCTCTTTGAATAAGTTCTATTGTGATCTAGAACTTTATTTCTAGCATCAGATATGATATTTGAGTAGTTATAAATATTGAGTAATTGACACATTTTTTCTAATTTATCGATAAGTTCATAGCATGTTTATTTAACTGTATTGATTCACCAAAACTTCCATAAAGCATAATATTTTCTGGATCACTTCCTAATGTTGCCTGTTCATGGTTGAAATTAGCTTTATACTGTTGTGCTTTATCAAGTGTTATATCTTCTTTTATTAATAAGTAAACAATAAATAATTTAGTTAGATAAAGATCTTCTATAGATATTCCATTTAGTCAAAGGGGTTTAAATCAAAAATCCGTAATTCAATACATTGTATTCCCTTATTTAATAAGTCCTCGAGTGTACTTTTTTCACATCCTTTTAATCTAATAGGAGAATATGATTCATTGGTGTTAGTATAGTTTTATGGACACATTTTAGTTAAGTCTATAAAATAGAGATAAGAAAGGATGTGTCCAGTAATGAGTAAATATAGTGATGATTTCAAAAAAACAGTTGTAGATTTGTATCACTCAGGTACTTCTGTAAAGGACCTGTCGAGCGAATATGGCGTAACGGAAGTTACTATTTATAAATGGATCAAGCAATTAACCCCAAACCAATTAGAGGATGAAGAAGTTACTCCTAAAGATATAGATGAAATGAAAAAAGAAATGCAACGTATCAAACAGGAGAACGAAATCTTAAAAAAGGCTATGGCCATATTCGCAAAAAAGTAGATGATCCAGAGGTTATTGAATTTATAGAAGAACACAAAGATGATTATTCCATTACAACCATGTGTGACACTTTAGAAGTTCCTAAGAGTACTTACTACCACAAATTAAATCACGTTGAGTCTAATCGTGATAAAGGAAATAGAGAGCTTCCAGAAGAAATTATTGAAATCCATAATGATAGTAATAAACGCTATGGTGCACCTAAGATCCACGCTATCTTAATGCTAAGGGTTATAAAGTAAGCCTAAAAAGAGTACAGCGAATAATGAAAAAAGCTATCTTAAAGCAAGATTTTTCTACAAGAACTATCAATGAAAAATGGGTAACTGATATTACATATATTAAAACCATAAAAGACTCTTGGTGCTATTTAGCTTCAGTAATGGACTTACATACTCATAAAATCGTTGGTTACTTCATCAGCAAAAACATGACAACCGATCTTGTAATCAAAGCTTTAAAGAATGCTTATGACACTCAAAAACCGGATAGTGGCCTTATTCTTCACAGCGACCTAGGTACACAATATACTAGTGACGAATTTGAGCAATTTACAAAAACTAAAGGAATTATACAGTCATTTAGTCGTAAAGGATGCCCTTATGACAATGCACATATTAATCTTTTCATGCTACCCTTAAAAAAGAAGAAGTTAACCATGTAAGATATCTAGATTTTAATACTGCTAAAGTTGCTATTTTCAAGTTTATTGGAGGCTGTACAACAGAAAAAGAGTACATGGAAGTTTGGGCTTCTTAACTCCTCAAGCTTTTGAAGATTTTACAAAACAATCAGCTTAAAACTTAACTTTTTTGTGTCCAAAATATTGACTCAGGTCCACATTTATACTTTCAATTTTACCTTTATCAATCAAAGAACTTACACTTTCAACATATTTATTTAAAGATTCATAATTGATTATAAATTCCTCGGTATTTATATATCCGCATTTACTATTTCTAATAGCTTAAATTTTTACAATAACACTTTAAGTGTTCATCATTTTGAAGCACTGGCTTGCTCCAGTAAGATATATTAACAACCATTTAACCCTTAGAAAATTTTTAGCAACTTTAAGATAGATATAATTTTTAAACTCTTTGTATGATAGGTTGTAATAAAGTTCTTTATGTAGTTTTGTTAAAAAATTTCAGAAAAAGAAAAATTGTAGTGAATTCCTGATAATAATTGTCTTTTCTTACCATACTTTTTTGCTAACCTCTCCCTGTATCTCCTTTCCTCTTTCCTTTTTCATCATAAACTGCAATTGGTATCTCATTTTCATTAGGTAAAATAGAAAGATTATTTAGAGGCCACAGAACTTCGTTTTTTAAATTAATAGAAACGAAATCCTGCAGGATCATCAAGGATTTGATATACGTTTTCAATACTGTTACAAACAGGTGTGATAACTTCAATTTGACTCTCAGAGAGGTCAGTTTTTATATAAGGGTTATGTAGTTTATTTCCAAAAGCTTTCGTATGCGGTGTTAAAGCTAACCTTCCATTTTTATCTACCCTTATATTCTCCTTTTCTAAACCAACATTTGCTAAATAGGCTAGCTCTGTATTTTTATCTTGTAACAAAAAGTTTACTAGTTTATTATCAAAGTTTTTTATCATAATCCCTACCATTCTATATTAGTATACAATTTTAATATTTCAAAATATATCAGTACATATGCAAACCTAATTAAATTCATAATTGGTCATTAAATATACGCAAATGACACTATTGAAAAAATTGCGAACCTTTACGAGTAAAGAGGGTTTATGCGTTTTATGTTGAAATATAGTATTCGGACAAAAAATAGTCAAATTTCGTCAAAATTTGTGATACTTTTAACAATGGAGGGAGGGAGAAAAAGAATACAATTTTAGATTTACTAATTTATTTAGTAATTAAATTTTTTCGGAGGTGACATTAATGTTTTTATTAGGTTTATTGATTTTAGTTGCAACTGCGTATCTTATTATCAAAAAATATGAAGTTAGAATGGTATTATTTACATCTGGATTATTAATGTGTATTATTTCTTTACAGCCAATAGAAGCTTTTGATGCTTTTGCAGAACGTATGGTGGCTGAGGGTCTAATACAAGCTATACTCAGTGTTCTTGCCTTTGCTCAAGTTATGAAATTCACAAAGTGTGATCAACACCTAGTACATTTATTAGGTGGTATCCTTACAAAAGTTAAACCTATTCTTGTACCAGGTACAGTACTAGCTGCTTATATAGTAAATATTGCATTGCCGAGTGCTGCAGGGACAAGCGCAGCAGTAGGTGCTGTATTTATCCCGGTATTAATGGCTGCAGGAATCCACCCTGCTATAGCTGCAGCTGCTGTATTTAGTGGAACCTTTGGTGGTGCACTAAACCCAGGAACACCTCATAATGCTTTTATTGCAGATTTAGCTGGTGTTTCTGGTATGGATGTAGTGAGTGTTCATAGTGTAGCGACTATTTCAGCTGGCTTGATTGGTATGCTATCACTTACAGCTATAGGTTATATGAGAAATGAAATGAAAGGTTACGAATTAGGTATTCAACAAGATGAAAGATCAGAAGACTTTAAACCTGAAGTAATCAAAGCTATTATTGTTGTTTTACCTCTAGTACTATTAATGTTAGGTGAATCTGGAGCAGTTCCTATCCTTCAAGAACTTGGTGTGCCAGGTTCAATGATTATCGGTGCAATCTTAGGTGTTTTAGTAACTAAAACTAATCCAGCAGATGCTACTAAAACATTTTTCGACGGTATGGGTACCGCATATAGTAATGTACTTGGTATCATTATTTCTGCAACAGTCTTTGTGTCAGGTCTTGAAGCCACAGGAGTTGTAGATGCATTAATTAACCTTATGACGGAAGTAGAAGCGATTGCAGGTGTTGCTGGTGCTTTTGGACCATTCATGTTATCTGTTATTACAGGTTCAGGAGATGCTGCATCCTTTGCTTTTAATGAAGCTATCACTCCTCAAGCTGTTGAATTTGGATTTGGTACTATTGAACTAGGTTCTTTAGCAGCCTTAACTGCTGCTTTAGGTAGAACAATGTCACCGGTTGCTGCTGCAGCAATTGTATGTGCAAACTATGCTAATGTAAACCCAATTGAGATAGTAAAAAGAACAGCTCCAGGTATGATTCTTAGTACTATTGTTGCTATGTTGATACTTTTATAAATGTCTTAAAGAGGAGGATCCCCTCCTCTTTTTTATTGCTATAATCTCGAGTTAGTACTTATCTAACATGTCTTAACTTGTGTAGTATTCTTGTAGAATTAACCTGCAAGAATATTTTTGTATTATCATGCTACTTTTTGAATTATAATATGTCTTTTATTATGAAAATCAAAAAGAAAAAGAGGAGGTAGGAATGAAAGGGAAATTATCTGCTATAATACTATTTACTTATTATAAGTATAGGAACAACTGTTGCTTGTAGTTTTGTTTTAAGTAGTGACCAGTTAGATCCTTTAGATGAAAATGTACAAGAAGGGTATATCTGTATGTATGTTATATTTAATAGGAAGTTCTATATTGCAACTGGTTCAGGAATATCAGGTGCTCTATTATATTCGTAGGCCATAAGAACCCTCAAGAGATAATGGGAGTATGTAATGTTATTAGTTCTCTGAGTGTTTTTGCTTGGATTTTATGGTCTATATCATTCTATATAAATAAATAGCTTTGGGGGGATAGGAAATGATGGTTAATTATAAATTTCTAGGGTTAGCAGTTATTATAGTTATGGGTATGGGAATTTTTATGTTAGCTTGTAATACTCCTGAATTTGAAATTGAATCAAAAGTTGAACTTAAGGGAGCAGGACAAGTAAGTGGTGATGGCACATATAAAAAAGGACAAGGTATAGCAGTTAAAGCTAAACCAAACGAAGGATACGAATTTGTTAAATGGATGGAAAATGGTAGAAAATTAAGTACTAGTTGGAATCCTCTTATTGTTCGTGATGTTAGGACCTTAATAGCAAAATTTGAATTTAAGGAATGAATTTTTTTAAAATGAATCTTTAACCGTTTAAGGATCTACGATGAGTAAAATTAGATGAAGTTATACTATAACTATAAAAGATTTAATTCCTAAATGTCCTTAGATCTTTTTTGATTAATCATAGACAATGTGTCTTTTAAAGTATTTCAAATAACTCCAAGCAACAATTGAATGCCAAGAAAAATATAGAATAATTGGAATTATAAATCTACCATAGTTCATTTCAAAGATTTCTAATTCAACTAATACATTAGCATAGAAAGCCCCGTAGAATCCCGATACGAGAGTAAAAATATAGTACCAGTTTTTTTGTTGGAAGTAGATATAAAAACATTAAGAAATAAGTAGTCCAAGCTATTGGCGGAAAGAAGGAAATCCCAAAGAAACCAAAGGGTCCGTAATTAATATGACACCTAAACCAAGAAGTTGACCTGTATATATAGGATGAATATAGTAAACTGGTATTTCTGGCACAAAAATCCCACCTTTTTAAAGCTTACTAGTTATTACAATTTAATTATTTATAAGATAGATAAATTTTATCATCTGATGACAATAAATAGCATACTCTTAATGTTGTAAGAGAGGAGGAGCTTGTTATGAGTATTTTTACTGAACTAGATATTCTAAGAATTAATACAATAGTAAATGAACTTGTATGGGGGATACCATTTTTATTATTATTTATTGGTACAGGTCTGTTTTTAACTATTTGTCTTAGGTTTTTCCAATTTACTCATTTTATAACAGCATGGAAGGAAACACTTTTTAATGAGCTTCTAAAAAAAGGTGATAAAAAATCTGGTGGTTCAATAACAGGTTTTCAAGCCATAAGCTCTGCAATGGCAGCTACCCTTGGAATCGGAAATATAGCAGGAGTAGCAACAGCTTTACACTTGGGTGGTCCGGGTGCTATTTTTTGGATGTGGGTGACAGCAGTTGTTGGTATGGCTACTAAATTTAGCGAAGCAATCTTAAGCGTTAAATTCCGAGAGAAAAAAAAGAATGAGGTTTTTGGTGGAGTAATGTATTATATTCAAAACGGTTTAGGTGGAAATTGGATATGGTTAGCTGTACTATATGCTCTTTTTGCTGGAGTTGCAGCATTAGGGACCGGAAATATGGTCCAATCAAATACAGTAGCCCATGCATTACTAGAAGATTTTGGTATACCTAAAATTGTTACAGGTATTGTTTCAGCCTTTCTAATAGGTTTAGTCATTTTAGGTGGGATTAAACGTATTGCTCAAGTAGCATCAATATTAGTTCCTTTAATGACTCTTGCATATGTAATTGGTGCTTTATTTATTCTTTACTTAAATTATCCTGAAATTCCAGGTGCATTTCGAGATATAATATACTACGCTTTTAATCCATATTCTGCTGCAAGTGGTGCTGCAGGATTTGGTGTTATGCATACAATTAAGGTAGGTATTGCACGAGGTATATTTCTAAATGAAGCTGGCCTTGGTGCAGGTTCAATTGTTCATGCCCAAGCTAAAAACACCCCTACAAAACAAGGTATGTGGGGGATATGGGAAGTCTTTATTGATACAATGGTAGTAGGTACAATAACAGCACTTGTAATTTTAGTATCAGGAGCATTAGAAACTGGAAAAACTGGAGCAGTTTTAACATCTGAAGCTTTTGATAAAGGGTTACCTGGTTCAGGTGGATATTTTATAACTATAGCAATTATTATATTTGCATGTACAACTATGATCACGTGGTCTTTTTATGGTGAAAAGAGTTGGGAATATTTATTTGGTAAGCGAATAAAATTACTTTATAGACTAATCTTTATTGTTTTAATAGTATTAGGGGCGGTGGGTAAATTAGAGGAAGTATGGACCTTTGCGGATACAATGAATGGACTTATGGCTTTACCTAATCTCATTGCTTTAAACTTCCTTTCAAAAGTTATTGTTAGGCAGAAGAATAAATATTTGAAAGGTAAAGAAGTTTTTTAAAATATTTATATTGACAATTTAATAAGATAGTGGTAAAGTATATACAAACTTTATCACAGTAAAACGATGATGGGAGATAGTAAATTCAAAAGACCTTTTCAGAGAGCCAGGGTAAGGTGTGAGCCTGGTAAGGAAACTTGAATTGAATGGACCCGGAGTTATTAATTACTAAAGTGGGCTATAATATATAGTCAATATTAAGGTGGTACCGCGGGAGTTAACAAGCTTTCGTCCTTTTAATTAAGGATGAAAGCTTATTTATTTATATTAAGATTTAATAGTTAAAGGGGTTGATAGTATGATAAAACCAAACTTATCTGAACATGTGGTATTTCGATGGCTTCATTATCTAAAAAATAAACCTTTTTATAAATAAAATTAATGGAGGTATCGTCATGTCAAATAAAGGATATTTTGGGGATTTTGGTGGGCAATACGTACATGGATCCCTTAAAGCTTCTTTAGAGGAGTTAGCTAATTGTTATTATAAATATAGAGACGATCAAGAGTTTAATAAGGAACTTTTACATTATTTAAAAGTATTTAGTGGTCGTCCCACATCTCTTTATTTTGCAGAAAATTTAACAGAAAAATTAGGTGGAGCAAAGATATATTTAAAAAGGGAAGACCTTAATCATTTAGGAGCCCATAAAATTAATAATACGATTGGTCAGATTCTTCTAGCAAAAAAAATGGGCAAAAAGGAAATAGTAGCAGAAACTGGAGCTGGGCAACATGGGGTAGCGACAGCTGCGGTTTCAGCAAAATTCGGATTTAAATGTACAATTTTTATGGGAGAACTTGATGCTAAAAAGCAGCCTTTAAATGTTTTTAGAATGGAATTACTTGGTGCTAAAGTGGTAAAAGTTAACAAAGGTAACAAAAACCTCAATGATGCAGTGAACGAAGCTCTAAACTATTGGATAGAACACTATAGAAATACACACTATTTACTCGGATCTTGTGTAGGGCCTCATCCTTTTCCTACAATTGTTAAAGATTTTCAATCAATAATTGGACGAGAAGCAAAAGAGCAAATAATTGAGTTAGAAGGAAAACTACCTAATCATGTAGTAGCATGTATAGGAGGAGGAAGTAACGCTATTGGTATTTTTACTAGTTTTTTAGATCATCCTGAAATAAATTTATATGGAGTTGAAGCAGGTGGAATTAGTCTCGATGATGGTAATCATTCTGCTACTTTGAGTAAAGGTCAACCAGGTATACTCCATGGTTCCTACAGTTACTTTCTCAAAGATAGTAATAATAAACCTATGAGTACTCATTCAATTTCCTCTGGGTTAGATTACCCTGGTGTCGGACCTGAACATGCATATTTTAAAAGTGAAAATAGAGTAAATTATGTAGCTATTAGTGATCATGAAGCTGTTAAAGCTTATCAAGACTTATCTTTTTATGAAGGTATCATTCCTGCTTTAGAAAGTAGTCATGCCCTTGCTTATCTATATAAGCTAGCACCACAATTAACTAAAGATGAATTAATTGTTTTAAATTTATCAGGCAGAGGAGATAAAGATGTTGAAGCAGTTTCAAATTATTTAGATTCATAATTTATAAGACACCTCTATATACAAAATAGTATAAGAGGTGTCTTTATTATAGCTTTATAAGGGAAGGTTTAGATTATGGAAAAGCTTGTTATCTCTAAAAGAAATTATGAAGAAATTATTAAATATTGTAAAAAAGGGTTACCTAATGAAGCATGTGGACTTATGGCTGGATATCAACAAAAACAAGAAGGTGTTGTTAGCAAAGTTTATTTAATGACAAATATAAAGAAAAGTCCTGAAGAGTATTTATTAGACCCCGAAGAACAAGTGAAAGTTTTTAAAGAAATTGAACAGTTAGATTTACAACTAATATCTATTTTTCATTCTCACCCTAAAACCCCATGTCGCCCGTCA
Organism: Natranaerobius trueperi; assembly: GCF_002216005.1. Classification (NCBI taxonomy): domain Bacteria; kingdom Bacillati; phylum Bacillota; class Clostridia; order Natranaerobiales; family Natranaerobiaceae; genus Natranaerobius; species Natranaerobius trueperi. Next base: position 11,200 of record NZ_NIQC01000035.1, on the reverse strand, counting down.
ATTAAAGATATTAATGATGCGTACTATCCTGATGTAATGTATAGTATAGTCTCTTTTCTATATGAAATAGAGTTTCGTGTGTTTAAAATAATAGAAGGTAATTATCGTGAGGTTGACCTAGAAATAAATCCTTAAGAATTGTTACACTTTATGGAGAGTATAATAAGGATTGACAATAATTGAAGGGAGTATCTATCTATGAATTTAATACCGATAATATTCCTAGTTGTATCTTCTACATTAGATGATTTAGGAGTAGGGTTTAGTATTGGAATGCAAAGAAGAATTCCGGTTCAAATAATACTAATAATTGCTTTATTTTCTGGAGCTACTATGGCTATAGGTATATTTTTAGGTGATATACTATATCCTCTGATACCTGCAGGTATAGATGACTTGATTGCAGCTTTAGTATTTTTATCATTTGGTATCTATTTCATTTTTAAAAAAACAGACCCTGATGACCAAAAAAAAGAACCTATAGATTTAAATACTTATATGGGAATCATACTTGGTATAACCCTTAGTATTAATTCATTAGTATTAGGAGTTTCGGCTGGTATAACAGGGTATCCAATAATTTTTACAAGCCTACTGGCATTTTTTTTAAGTTTTATATTCTTATTAGTTGGTTCATTATTTGGTAAAGCAGTGCAACCAATATTAAATAGAGCAGATTTAATATCAGGATTTTTGTTGATTGCATTAGCTTTTGTCACTTTATTAACATCATAGATAACAATAAATTAATTGTTTTTGGGAGGGGAGATATTTGAAAAAGCCAGTTAAAAGATCAAAATTTAGAATTAGGCTTGGTACTTATTATTATATGATAAAACGTTATTTAGATTGGTATCTGACTAATAAAAGATGGGCTAAAAAGAAAACAGAAAATCTATTAGATTATACTATTTTTTCTCATAAAACACCTTTACTTAGAAAGCTTAAAGATGTAGATATGGGGATGCAGTATAATAAAATTAAAAATTTAAAGCTAGCTACAAAAAAATTAGACAAGATTGTCATTCACCCAGGTGAAACATTTTCTTATTGGCGCTTAATAGGTAAGCCAACAAAGAAAAAAGGGTATGTTCACGGAATGGTTCTACAAGACGGGAAAGTAAAGTCAGGGGTAGGTGGTGGTTTATGCCAACTTTCTAATTTGATATATTGGATGACACTACATACCCCACTTACAGTCACAGAAAGATACCGTCATACCTATGATGTCTTTCCTGACTCAAAGAGGAAAATGCCTTTTGGAAGTGGAGCAACATGTACTTATAATTTTATTGATCTACAAATTAAAAATGATACAAACCAAACATTTCAATTAGTGTTGTACTTAACTGAAGACGAGTTAATAGGTGAGTGGCGCTCTGATCAAGAGTTATGTCATACTTATGAAGTATATGAAAAAGATCATTGGATAACTCATGAACATTGGGGTGGCTATATTAGACACAATATAATACATAGAAAAGTATATAATCAAAAAAATGAATTAATTAATGATGAATATGTAACAGAAAATCATGCGATTATGATGTATCAACCTTTTTTACAAAAAGCTTCAATGAATTAATAGGACAAGCCCATTAATCAAAAATAGCTAAAAAAAGGTTGGTGAATTGTAACAAAACGAGAGGTAATAACATCTAAAAAACTACAAAGGTAATTTTCAAACAAGAATCTTTGCGAGTAATATTCAGAAGAGCTTTTTATGAATAAATTAATTTATATCTCATAGATATCACAATGAGATTAGTTTATCTACTTGAACAACTTATTAGTTAGATAAAAAAGAACCTGCAAAGGGTCTAACTTATCCCTATTAATATTTTAATCAATTACCTAATTTTACTTATCTTTAATAATTTTAAATTTATCCTCTCTAAAGCTACTAGTCTATGTCAGTAATTGAAGCCTGGTTTTATATTCTTTTAAAAGGGAGGGTGTTATTTATTATTTCAAGTATTCTTTTTACAGTACAGACATTAATTATTTTATTTATTTTGTTTGTTTTAGGTGTTATTGGTTTATTTATTTTAAAAAAACGTTACAGAACAGCCACCTCAAACGAAGCATTAGTCATTACTGGACCAAACCTTGGTAACCCTGATAATGATAAACGAATATTTGTAGATGAAGAAGGAAGAAGTATGAAGATCATTCGTGGTGGAGGAGTCCGTTTAAAACTATTTCAAACTTCAACACCAATTAACTTGAATGCATTTCAAATTGAGCTAACTACACCAAGAGTATATACTCAAGAGGGTGTACCTGTTATAGCAGACGCTATAGCTACTATAAAAATAGCTGACAGTTTACAAGGGATAGCTAATTATGCTGAACAGTTTTTAGGTAAAGACCAAAATGAAATTGAAGAAGAAGTATCACGGGTATTAGGTACTAATCTTCGCGCTATCTTAGCAAAGCTTAGAGTAGAAGAAATTAATAATAATCGTGAATCATTTAATAACCAAGTTCAAGAAATAGCGCAAAATGAATTGAATAATATGGGCTTTCAAATAACCTCTTTTGGGTTAGAAGATATAAGAGATGAGGACCCTGATAATGGCTACTTAATTAACCTAGGGAGATCGCAAATTGCTGAAGTACAAAAACAGGCGGAAAAAGCTGAATCTGAAGCAGAGAAAGAAACCCGAATTTATAAAGCTCAAAATGAACAAGAAGCGGAACAAGAAGAAAATAAACGTAAAGTTGAAATTGCCGAATCCCAAAAAGAAAAGGATATAAAAGAGGCTCAAATTAAAGAAGAAACAGAAAGAGCTAGAGCTAAGTCGGAACAGGCTTATGAATTAGAACAAGCTAGGTTACAACAAGAAGTAAAAGAAGAAGAAATGAAAGTTGAACATATAGAAAGACAAAAACAAGTAGAATTTGAAGAAGAAGAGAAAAAGAAAAGGCAAGCTCAAGCAGATGCTGATGCATATGAGGTTGAAGCAAAAGCAAGAGCTGAAGCAGAAGAGGAAAAAATTAAAGGTGAAACCCAAGCAAATATTATTAGAGAGAAAGGTAAAGCTGAAGCAGAAGCTAAAGAAGAAATGGCAAAAGCAATGGAGAAGTATGGAGAAGCAGCAGTTATTGAAATGCTTATAAAGATGCTTCCAGATTATGCAAAAGAAGTTTCTAAACCATTATCTCAGATTAATGAAATGAAGGTTGTAGATATGAGTGGATCAGAGTCTAAAGGTGGAGCAAGTAATGTTGCAAATAATGTTACTAACACTATGCTTGGTATTCAAGAAGGATTAAAAGAAAGTACTGGAATGGACCTAAAAGGTATGTTAGAAAACTTCACACAAAAAAGTGAAGTAGCCTCAACTAGTGAAGAGACTGAAACAGAACAAAAAGAAGAATAATTACAAAACACAGGGATTAAACTATCCCTGCTGTTTATATGTGTAAAAAAGAATAATAATACACTAATGAGAAAATAATATAATTGATGAATTAGATGGTGCAAATAATAAAGCTTATGAAGAGGAGGTAACACTCTTGACAAAGGTAGCCTTAGAACAAGAATTAAATTATTTAAGAGAGCCATTAAAAGAAAATGGTTTTAATCCAGTATCTATGGATAGTGATGAAGTTGTATCTGCAGCTATTATCACAGGTAGAGATGAAGACATGATGAATATAGAAGAGATAGAAGTACCGGTACCTGTGATAGATGCAAGAGGAAGGGATGAACAAGATATAATCGCTGAACTACAGAATAAACTAGGTTAGTTCTCTTAGAGACCCAAAAGCTGGGTCTCTTTTTTTGTAATCGTTATATAGATTAAGGAATAAAATAGTGTGTAGTTAAATTAGGTGTTATTATGGGATTAATTGTTATACTTTTAGTTCTTCTTGTAATAATTTAATATTACTAATAACTATTAAATTTTCGTATGGGTTCGAGTATATGGTGGAATTAAAAGAGCAGAATTAGGCGATCAACAAGAATAACTACAGCTGTGATATTAGTACGAAAAGGATTAAAATTCTACATGAAGTAGAATAGACAGGAGGATTCATTTAAATCATTATACAAATCAGTTATAATATAAAGACAGCTCAGATATAAGGAGGAAACTGATTTTGGATGTTGTAGTATTGGGGTTAAATCATAAAACTGCACCTGTTGAGATTAGAGAAAAACTGTCTTTTAATTCAAAAGAAGTTAAACAGTTTATCTCGTCAACAGTTGAGAAAAAAAACTTGGCTGAGCTCAGTGTGTTATCAACTTGTAATAGAACCGAAATTCATTTTTTAACAGACAATGTTATGGAAGGTATTAATAATATAATTAATGCTTTAACAAATTATTGTAACCTAACTCAAGGATATTTGTATGATTATTTATATACTAAAACAAATGAAGAAGCCATAACTCATATTTTTGAAGTTGCTGCAGGATTAAATTCACTAGTGATTGGGGAAACTGAAATTTTAGGACAGATAAAACAAGCATACTATTTATCTGATGAAGCGGGTGGTATCAGTTCTATTTTTCATGGTTTGTATCAACATGTAATCAAGGCTGGAAAAAAAGTGCACTCAGAAACTCAAATTAATGATAATGCAGCATCAGTAAGCTATGCAAGTGTTGAGCTTGCAAAAGAAATATTTGGTGATCTAAAAGATAAATCTGTACTCTTAATTGGTGCTGGACAAATGAGTGAACTTTGTGCTAAACATCTACTAAATAATGGTGTGAAGAGCCTAACTGTACTGAATCGAACATTAGAGCGAGCTAGGAGAATAGCTGACCAATTTGGAGCAAGTTATGCTTCATATGAAGAATTACATAACAGGTTACAAGAAGTCGATATTTTAATTAGTAGCACTGGTGCCCCTCACTTTATTTTAAGAGACCGGGATATTAAAACAGTAATGGATAGCAGAAATTATTCAAGAATGTTTTTAATAGATATAGCTGTACCTAGAGATATTGATCCTTATATTAATAATATAGATAATGTATATTTATATTGTATAGATGATCTAGAATCAGTTGTAGAGTCTAACATGAAAGTAAGAGAGCAAGAAGCTAGAAAAGCAAAGATCATACTTAATAAAGAAGTAATTGATTTTATGGCATGGTTTAAAATACGTGAAGTAGTGCCTTTGATATCTGCTTTAAAAGATAAGGCAGATAATATTCGAGAATCTGAGTTACAAAACTTTCAAACCAAGCTTTCTAATTTAAGTGATAAAGAGAAACAAGTTATTGATAAATTAACAAAGAGAATTATCAATCAATTATTAAAAGAACCCGTGTTAAATATTAAAGAACTTGCTGCTAAAGAAAAAAGTGATGTAGTTGAAGTTACTTTAGCACAATTATTTAATTTAGAGGAACAGGTACTTACTAAGGAAAAGCTAGAACGGGTTAATAATATATTAGAAGTTAAAGATCAAACGGGAGAGTGGTAACCCCTCTCGTTTCATTATCAGTATTTATAGAATGGGGGAGCTAAATGAAACTAAGAGTTGGGACTAGGAAAAGTGAACTTGCGCTGAATCAGACTTATTGGGTAGTAGAAAAATTAAAAAAGTATTATCCTGATATAGAAATAGAAATTCATAAACTAACTACAAAAGGAGATGAAATTTTAGATAAAACCTTATCTAAAATTGGAGGGAAAGCACTTTTTTTAAAGGAAATACAAAATGCGTTACTAGCTGGTGATATAGATTTAGCGGTACATAGTATGAAAGATATACCTACAGAAACTCCTAGTGAACTAGAGATTTGTGCTGTAACTAAAAGACTAGATCCTCGTGATGTTTTAATAACTAAGGATAATAACTCGACTTTAGATGAACTTCAATTAGGCTCTTTTGTAGGTACTAGTAGTTTACGAAGAGCCTCACAATTAAAAGCATATCGAAAAGACTTGCAGATCACACCTGTACGAGGAAATATTAATACACGTTTAGAAAAACTTCAAAACTCAGACAAGTTAGACGGTATAGTCTTAGCTAAAGCAGGTTTGATGCGTGCAGACTTGACTGATTTAATTGCCCAAGAGATACCAGAGGATGTAATAGTTCCCTGTGTAGGACAAGGTGCTTTAGGTATTGAGATCAAAGCTGATAATGATAAGCTACGGGAAAAGTTATCTGTATTAAATGATGAAAATAGTAGGACAGCCATATATTCAGAAAGAACTTTTCTAAATCAATTAGGTGGGAGTTGTCATGTACCTGTAGGTGGATTAGGAAGATTAACAGAAAAAGGACTTGAGTTAACTGGAGTCGTAGCAGAGTTAGAAGGCTCTAAAGTGTTAAAAGAGACCTTAATTGGCTCAAAAGATTATCCTGTAGACTTAGGTCAGGAATTAGCATATAAATTGATTTCACAAGGTGCTAAAGAAATCTTAGATAGTGTAAAAAACAAAGGGTGATGATTCTGAAGTGATTTGTTTATTTAGTGGGAGCAGGCTCTGGTGATGATGACTTAATTACAAAAAAAGGAATCAACTGTATTAAAAAGGCAGATGATAGTAATAATGCCGAATTAATATATGTTGGAAAAAAACCAAATAATCATACCTTATCACAAGAAGAAATTTACTGGTCATTTAAAATCATGGTAACAAGGAAAGTACGTTATCATGGGATAAATTAGCAACAGCGACAGATACACTATGTTTTTTATAGGAGTTAGTAATTTATCTAAATGGGGAACATTTTACTGTAACAGGAAATTTAACCACAATAGTTGAAAAGGTTATAGAAAAGAAAATTAAATCCCTGAGCTCAATTGTTGGGGAGATGTAGTGAATCTTAGATGAAACCAAACTTTTATTTAGTAAAAAAATATTAGTTACAAGAGCTAGGAGTCAAGCAAGTGAATTACCAAAATAGATAAAAACCTTGGTGGTGAGCCGATTGAGTTTCCGAGTATTAAAGTTAAACAACCACAAGATTATACTAGACTAGATCCAGAGGAGGATACAATAGAGGGTTTAGTTGATGTATAAGTAAAAAACACCTAGGTGGCTTCAGTGAGGAGGAAGTTACATGATAAATGTAACCAAACTACTACTAGAAAACACAGATTATTTTGGAGACAGGCTAAGATATAACAAAAGTTCATATAAAACAAAAAATGGTGTTACTAAAGATAAAGGCCCAATTGTTGTATGGAACTGTACTAGGACATGTAATTTAAACTGTATACACTGCTACTCTGATTCAGAGAACAAAAGATACAGTGGTGAGATGACAACTCAGGAAGGTAAGGAATTTATTGATGATTTAGTAGCCTTTAAAGTTCCAGTGTTAATATTTTCAGGTGGGGAGCCACTAATTAGAAATGATTTCTTTGAACTAGCTGAGTATGCCTCAAAAAAAGGTATTAGAACAACAGTATCAACAAATGGAACTTTGATAGATAAAGAGATGGCAAGAGATTTAAAGAGGTTAAAAATAGGTTATGTAGGTGTAAGTCTTGATGGTATTGGAGAAAACAATGATCATTTTAGAGGACAAAATGGAGCCTTTGATAGTGCCTTAAAAGGTATTAGAAACTGTTTATCTAACGACCAAAAAGTTGGGCTTCGGGTAACTATTAATAAACATAATTACAAGGAACTTCCGGAATTATTTAAGTTAATAGAAGAAGAAGATATACCACGGATCTGTTTTTATCATCTAGTTTATTCAGGTCGAGGTAGTGAAATTTTAGATCAAGATATTTCTCATGAAGAAACTAGAGAAGTAATGGATATGATCATGGACTATACTCAATACTTTGAAAAGAAAAATAAACGAAAAGAAATCCTTATGGTAGATAACCATGCTGATGGAATATATATGTATTTAAAAATGTTACAAAAAGATCCTAAAAAAGCAGAAAGAATACTTGAACTTTTAAAGTACAATGGAGGAAACCGTTCTGGAATAGCTATTAGTAGTGTTGATAGTGAAGGGAATGTACATCCAGATCAGTTTACTCAAAACCATACATTTGGAAATGTAAGAGAAAAACCCTTTGGTGAAATATGGAGAGACACTACACAAAATCGTGTTTTAAAAGGATTAAAAGATAGAAAATCACTTTTAAAAGGACGCTGTAGTAAGTGTAAATGGTTAGATGCTTGTAATGGAAACTTTAGAAAAAGAGCTGAAGCCTTGTATGAAGACTTCTGGGCTTCTGATCCAGCCTGTTACCTAACAGATGATGAAATAGGCATAAACTAATAATAGTAGGAGGGAGAGTTTGTGGGTTTTCCTGAATATCGTATGAGACGATTAAGAAGAAAGCAAGGTATAAGACATATGGTACGTGAAAATCAAATACAAGTTACTGATTTAATCTACCCGATATTTGTAACAACTGGTGAAAATTACGAAAATCCAGTACCTTCTATGCCAGGGGTATATCAATATTCTGTTGATATGGCAATTAAGCATTTAGAAAAGGTTTATAGTTTAGGCATCCCAGCAGTTATGTTATTTGGAGTTCCTGGTTATAAAGATGAGAGAGGTAGTTCCGCAAAAGACCCAAATGAAGCTATCCAACGAGCTTGTAGCGAAACTAAAAAACATTTTCCTGATCTTATAGTGATAACAGATGTTTGTATGTGCGGCTTTACTAATCATGGACATTGTGGAATTTTAAAAGATGGAGATATCGATAACGATTTAACTTTAAAAGAGCTCACAGAAATTGCTATTTCACATTCAAAAGCAGGAGCAGATATGCTTGCCCCTTCAAATATGATGGATGGGTATGTTAAAGCTATTAGACAAGGCCTAGATAAACATGGATATGAAAATATACCGATAATGGCTTATTCTGCTAAATTTGCTTCAAACTTTTATGGTCCGTTTAGAGATGCAGCATATTCTAGCCCTTCACAAGGTGATCGAAAAACTTATCAGATGGACAGTGCAAATGGAAAAGAAGCAATTAGAGAAGTAGAGTTAGATATAAATGAGGGTGCTGATATTGTAATGGTTAAACCTGGTCTTAGTTACCTTGATGTGATAAAAGATGTTAAACAAAGTTTTCGTCACCCTGTAGCAGCTTATAATGTTAGTGGTGAATATGCTATGATTAAAGCTGCAACAGAAAAAGGTTGGTTAGATGAAAAACAGATAGTAATGGAGGTAATGACTAGTTATAAAAGGGCAGGCGCTGATATGATTTTAACTTATTTTGCCATAGATATAGCACGTTGGTTAAATAATAAGGAGGAATAAGAGTGCTGGTCTCATGGAACACAACAAGTAGTTGTCATTTAAGATGTAAGCATTGTTATAGGGAAGCGGGAGAGAAAGAAACTAGAGAGCTCACAACCGAGGAAGGAAAAAGATTATTAGACGAAGTAAAAAGAGCAGGCTTTAAAATAATGATATTCAGTGGTGGTGAACCATTAGCGAGAGGTGACATTTATGAATTAATTGAACATGCAAAACTAATTGGACTAAGGCCTGTTCTTGGAACATCAGGAACTACAATTACTAGAGACGTCGCAAAAAAACTAAAAGAAGCTGGTGCTCTTAGGTTAGGTATTAGCCTTGATAGTATTAGACCAGAAGTTCATGATGAATTTCGCCAAACTGTAGGAAGTTTTAATGATGCCATAACAGGTATGAAAAACTGTAAAGCTGAAGGATTAGATTTTCAAATTCACACTACAATAGTAGAACAAAACGTTGAAGAATTTGAAGAAATAACTGATTTTGCTGTAGAGCTCGGAGCAAAAGCCCATCATGTGTTCTTTTTAGTACCAACTGGTAGAGCAAAGGATATAGAAACAGAAGCTATTAGACAAAAACAATATGAACAATTACTACATAGAATTATGGATAAGCAAAAACAGGTTGATATTGAACTAAAACCTACTTGTGCTCCACAATTTATGAGAATAGCTTCGATGAAAGGATTAGATATGAGGTTTACACGTGGTTGTCTTGCTGGTACCTCATATTGTTGTATTACTCCGAATGGTGATGTTAACCCTTGTCCTTACTTACCCGAAAAGGTAGGGAATGTATTAGAAACTCCTTTTGACGAGATCTGGGAGAATAGTGACATGTTTAAAGAACTAAGAACACTTGATTTTGGTGGTAAATGTGGTGATTGTGATTATCTAGAAAAGTGTAGTGGGTGTCGAGCGAGAGCTTATTATTACTATAATAAAGATTATTTAGCACAAGATCCGTGGTGTTTATATAAGAAATCGGGTGAGACAAATGAAGCAAATGTATAAGTTAGATGATATTGATAAAAGTATACTAAACATTATTCAATCTGATTTTCCATTAGCCCAAAGGCCTTATTTAGAATTGGCTAGAACACTTGAGCTAACTGAAGATGAAGTTTATAATCGTGTGATAAAACTATATGATAAAGGATATATAAGACGGTTAGGTGGGGTTTTTGATTCTAAAAAACTTGGTTTTGTATCAACTTTAGTAGCATTAAAAGTAGATAAGTCACGAGTAGATGAGATTGCTCATAAAATAAACGAATACTATGGGGTAACACATAATTATAAACGTGATCACGAATTTAATATATGGTTTACATTAACTGAAAAAAACCAAAAGTTATTAGATGATAAACTACAAGAAATATCACTATTACAAGGAGTACATAGATTATTAAAATTACCAGCTACTATACTATTTAAAATAGGGGTCAACTTTCAGTTGAAACAAGAGTAAATTTCGAGGTGTTTATATTGGAGAAATTAACTTATGTTCAAAAACAAATTATTTCTCAATTATAAGGGAACTTACCACTCTCAAAACAACTCTATAAAGAAATGGCAAGTAAGCTAGATATTAGTTTGATGAAATAAATTATTTTTACAAAAACAGGGGATTTTTCGAAGAACAGGTATTTTTAAAGGGACTGTCCCAAAAGTATAATTAAATTTTTGGAATATCGCCCTTACTTGTAAGATGAATTAAAATTTTAAATTGAGAAGATAAAAAAGCAGCCCAACTAATCTTTTTAATAGAGGATGTCCTGAATTTTGTGTAAATGGTATCTCTCTTAATAAATTTACTTACTAGTTTCATCCCTATTTTCTCGATCAAGATTAGATTTATACCTCAATACGGTAATTCTGGTTTGAGTCGATCTTCGAAATGGATGGCGAGCTGTGAGATACAACTCTTCCAATTAAAAACTGGTTGATTCCATTTCTTAGTGATATCCATA